>NZ_JBSFCI010000007.1:0-226741 GCF_053593375.1 Streptomyces sp. NPDC002309
GGAACGCGGGATCGTTTCGGCAGCGTACTTCCTGCCGTGGCGAGCAAGACGGTTGAGGATGTGCTGTTTCCCGGGATCGATGTGCGGGTGGAGGGCGTGAGCGACTCCTCCGGCATCCTGGTGGTGGAGGCGGTGTCGACGGCCCGCCCAGGCCGGTGCCCGAGCTGCCGCACGCAGGGCAAACGCGTGCACAGTGCGTATCAACGCACTCTGGACGAGCGGCCGTTGGGCTCGCGCCGGGTCATCGTCCGGCTGCGGGTACGCAGGTACTCCTGCGACCGCAGGAGCTGTTCCCGCACGACGTTCGTCGAGCAGGTGCCGGGGCTGTCCGCGCGCTACCGCCGTTCCAGCACCGGGCTGGTGGGCTGGCTGCGGTCGATCGCGATCCAGCTCGGCGGCCGTCCCGCCGCCCGGCTGTGCCGACGCCTGCGGCTGACCGCGGGCCGGATGCGGCTGCTCAGACCGCTGACGGCACCGCCGGTGGCGGACCGCGCCCCGCGGGTGCTGGGGGTGGACGAGTTCGCCTTCCGCCGCGGCTGCACCTACGGCACCGTGCTGGTCGACGTCGAGGCCGGCCGGGTCGTGGACGTACTGCCCGACCGCACCTCCGAGACGTTCGCGGCCTGGCTCAAGGACCATCCCGGCGCGGAGATCATCTGCCGGGACCGGGCGACCGCCCACACCAAGGCGGTCAGGGAAGCCGCCCCCGATGCCCTCGAAGTCGCCGATCGCTGGCACCTGTTACAGAACCTGTCCGCCGCAGTCGAGAAGACCTGCCACCAGCACCGCGACTGCCTGCGCAAACGCGCTGAGGAGGAGACTGTGACCGAAGTGCCCGAGGTGACCCCGTTGCTGTTACCGCCCGCGGAACTGCCCCGCACCCAGATCATCGAACGCACCCGCCACCGCTACGAGGACATCCACCGCCTGCTGGAGAAACGCTGGAACATCAGCGCGATCGCCCGCCGTCTGAACCTCGACCGCAAGACCGTCCACCGCTTCCGCGACACCGACCTCGACGAGCTGTTGGCCTCCGCCCGAGAGCGCCGCCCCAACGGAGTCCTGGAGCCGTTCAAGGCGTATCTCAACGCCCGCTTCACCGAGGCGCAGGGCCAGGTCAGCGGCACCCGGCTGTTCCTGGAGATCCAGGCCCGCGGCTACCGGGGCAGCCGCCAGGTCGTTCGCAAACACCTCGCCGCCCTGCGCGCAGGCACCGCCGAACCGGTGCGGGCCGACATCCCCAGCCCCCGCAAGATCACCTCCTGGATCATGCGGCCCCTCGAACCCTCACCGACGGTCAGAACGAGCGACTCCTTCAGGTCCGGCTCGCTTGCCCGGACATCACCCGGGCCTGCGACCTCGCCTGCGCGTTCGCCGACCTGGTCCGCCACCAGCGCGGATACCTCCTGCTGGAGTGGATCCGGCAGGCCGAGCAGGGCGCACCGAAACCCATGAAGAGCTTCGCCGGCTTCCTCCGCCAGGACCTCGACGCCGTCACCGCCGGACTCACCCTGCCCTGGAGCTCCGGGGTCGTCGAAGGGCACGTGAATAGGGTGAAAACGCTCAAGAGGGCTATGTATGGCCGGGCTTCGTTCGAACTCCTCCGGACCCGGATCCTCACCCAGCCATGCCCCAACTAGGGATGTGTCTTGAGCCCGAGGTCGGCCTTGAACAGCTCAATCACTTCGTATCGACGGCGATCGACCTCCGCCACCCCCGCGTCCTCGGCACTGGCGCCCGCAGCGACCGCCGAGTGCGCCTCGATAACGGATTTGACAAGCGCCCGCGCTGGTCCTGACACCGTTTTATCGGCCAGGACTTCGATCTCAGCCGTGGCTGCATGGAGTCGGCCATCCTCCGACCGGTTCCGTTGACCAGACACCGCTTGCCCATAGCTGGCGCTGATCGACCGAAGATACTCGGAATAGGCGTTTCGCTTCGCAGCACTGAGCGAGTCCTCGTGCTGCCACCTGCGGTTAACCGATGCCTGCCTCGCCTGGAAGGCGTAGCCGGCCACGGCTCCGAGCAGAGTTCCGATCACGCCCACGATGGCGGATGCCATGTCCAGCCTCCTCGCACAACCTCAGCCGACGCCAGCGTCCTCCCAGGATTCTGACAGGGGCGAGCACGGGTAGCCACGAATGACTTGGACAGACGCCATCCGTCACGGAACGGCAGCCAGAGCCAATTTCGACGATCCCCATCGACACCGAGCCATACACAAGAACATCCGGACCCACCCCAGCCTCGGACCACACGTATGCGTGTGGTCCGAGGCTGGGGGCGTTCTACCAGTCGGTGGGCATGATCTCGGCGGGGTAGCGGCCGCCTGCGGCGCCGTAGGGGAGGATCTGGGTGATGCGCTGGAGGTCGCCCGCGGTGAGTTCCACCGCGGCGGAGCCCACGTTCTCCTCGAGGCGCTGGGCGCTGCGGGTGCCGGGGATGGGGACGATGTCCTCGCCCTTGGCGAGCAGCCAGGCGAGGGCGGGCTGGGCGACGGTGATGCCCTTGGCAGCGGCGAACTCCTTGAGCTGCCGGGTGGCGCACAGGTTGTACTCGAAGTTCTCGCCCTGCCAGCGCGGGTCCACTCGCCGCATATCGTCCTCGGCGTACTCGTGGGCGGGCGTGACGGCGCCGGTGAGGAAGCCGCGACCGAGGGGAAAATAGGGGACGAAGCCGATGCCCAGCTCCCGCACCACAGGAAGGATCTTCTCCTCGACGTCGCGCTCGAAGATCGAGTACTCGGTCTGCAGGGCCGACACCGGGGTGACGGCGTGGGCGCGGCGGATGGTGTCCGGGCCGGCCTCGCTGAGTCCGAAGTAGCGCACCTTTCCTGCGGCAATGTGCTCGCCCACGGTGCCGGCGACGTCCTGGGTCGGCACGGCGGGGTCGGGGCGGCGCTGGTACAGCACGTCGATGTGGTCGGTCTGGAGCCGCCTGAGGCTGTCCTCGGTGACCTTGCGGATGTTCCCGGCATCAAATTCCGGATCAACGAGACGAGATCGTCGCACCCGGCACCAAGGCCGATACCACCGACAGCGACGGCACCAAACCACCGGCCCTCCTCGGCAAGCACCTGCGCCGCGGTGACACGCTGCCCGACCGCACGGGATGGCCGCGGCCCACAGCACGCCCGCTCTCACTGGTCCTGACCGACTGGCTTTGTCCATGAAAACCGTTCTCATGGACAAAGCCACAAGGAGATCCGGCGTCGCACCGACGTCGTCGGGATCTTCCCCGATCGAACCGCCGTGATCCGTCTGGTCGACGCGGTCCTGGCTGACCAGAACGACGAGTGGACCAAGGCCCGCCGCTACATAGGCCGCGAATTCCTGACTAAGGCCCGCCTCCAACCGATCGAGTCAGAAACCGCCGAGACCGCCCTGCCCGACGAACTCACCGCATAGCTTCAAAACGAGATCACCGAGTGGTCGTCGATACACCACTCCAGCGGACGTGACCCACCCTCCGCTGACGCTCAGGGCAGTTCGCCTACGGCAGACGCCCATGACTTGAGACCTGCGCGGACACCATGCCAACGTACGGGTGCTGGCAAAACCGCAGCTCAACGAAGGGAAGATCCAGCGCCTTGGACTGCTACGCCCGAGATCAACAGTCGCATCTCAGCACTTCCTGAGGTAGCCAATACGCGCGCTACCAGAGTTTCCCGGTTTCACCAAACCCAGACTTCTCCGGATCGTGAGGCAATCAACGTTTTCTGACCCTGGAGACCGGAGATGCACGACCACATCGCGTCCACGCATGAAGCCGCGTTCTTGAACCTGAACAAGGCGGCTGAATACCTTGGCATTTCACCGAACACCCTATATGTCTGGCGTCATCGACGGCAAGGTCCGCCGAGCTTCCGCATGGGCCGCCGCGTTATGTACAGGATCTCCGCGCTCAATGAGTGGGTCATAGCGCAGGAACGGACGGATTCACGTTCCAACGCCGTCCTCAGCCCTCTCACCCAGAAGCCGATGAAGCGCACAGTGCGCACTCCTTGAAGGCTATGCACGAGCTGGAAGGCGGTGCGTCGATCTTTCGGGTTCCCGGCGCGCAACTTCCAACCATGCCATGCGCCATATGCAACTGAGTTCATAGGAGAAAATTCCCTTGGCGGGGTACATAGAAGACCGCTGGCTCAAGAAGAAGCCCAACAAGGACAGCGGTAAGCGGGAGCGAACTGCCCTGTGGGGCCATGGCAGGCGCTACCGGGTGAAGGGCATCCTGGGCGTCCGGGACCGCTCGTTCGACACGAGCGAGGACGCGAAGCAGTGGCTTGCCAAGGCGCAGACCGACACCACACGTGGCGAATTCGTCGACCCCCGAGACGGGGCGATCCCCCTCGCCCAGTACGTCGAGAAGCACTGGTGGCCGAGCCGATCGGACGAACCGTCGACCGCCGCCCCCATGCGCAGCAAGATCTGGAACCACATCATCCCGTTCCTGGGCGCAACAGCGCTCCGGGACATCGACGCTGCCGTGCTGCGCGCCTGGAAGGCCCAGCTGCTGACACGGGTCGAGGCGTCCACGGCCCAGGTGATCTGGATCCACCTTTCCACCATCCTCGAAGCCGCCGTCGACGATGGCCGCCTGGTCAAGAACCCCTGCAAGGCCCGCCGGTCCGTCAAGGCACCCAAGCCAGCGAAGAGGAAGGCTAAGGCATGGGCCAGGCCGACCGTGGAAGCTGTCCGGGCGGGCCTCCAGGATCGATACCGCATTGCGGTGGACCTCGGTGTCGGCCTCGGTCTGCGCCAAGGCGAGGCGTTCGGCCTCGGCGAGGAGGACTTCGACTTCGATGCCGGTGTCATACGCATCCGCCGACAGCTGCAGTGGGACGTCAAAGGAAGGCCGTACTTCTGCCTGCCCAAGGGCGGCAAAACGCGAGATATTCCCCTCTCCCCCAACCTCGCCAAGCGTGTCCAGGATCACCTGCGCCGCTTCCCTTCGATCTCCTGCACGCTCCCGTGGCGCAACCCTGAACCACCGACGACCGAGCTGGAAGGGCGACAGCGTGAACCGATCACCGTCCGGCTGGTCCTGAGCTCCCCGCAGGCCAATCGAGTCAACTACTCGATGTGGAGCAAGCGGAGCTGGCGGCCCGCACTCGCGGCGGCCGGTGTCCTGAAGAAGGTCGGCGAGAAAGCTGAGACGTACGGAGGCCGCAGCCGTCGATACTCCGTCTACGAACTCTCCCGCGAGGACATGTTCCACGTCCTCCGGCACACGTACACGAGTACCCAGCTCGAGGCCGGCGAGTCGATCGTGAGCGTGTCTCAGTGGCTCGGGCATGCCTCGCCGCAGACCACGCTGACGCACTACGCTCACTTCATGCCCGGGGCGGGTAAGCGGGGCCTCGCCGCCATGGACGAGTGGTTCGACCAAGATCCACAACCGAATGTCCCTGAGAAGTCCCTGGACGCCCCGCAGGCCCAGAGCAGGCCATGAAACCGCAGGTGAGAGCGGTAGTCACGCAAACTGGCAACGTGTACGAGGAGTACAAGGAGCCCCTGTACGCCGCTCCCCCGCTGCTGCAGCGGATGGTGGACGCGGGCCGGCTGGGCCGGAAGTCCGGCTCGGGTTTCTACACCTACGGCTGAGCACGCGTTCACTGCCGGGCGCGGGCCCGGCACCGATCTTCCGGTGCCGGGCCCGCGGCATTCAACCGTGTGCGCACCGGGCACGGTTGAATGCCCGGCGCACACGCTCCCCCGTGCCCACCAGGCGAGTCGGCGGCCGCCGCACCGAGGAGCCGGACGAGGTCGACACCCGGCCCGGCGACGTGGAACGCGCCCGTCGGCCGCTGCCCTCGGTCGCGGCGGTGGGCGCCCTGCTCGTCTCCCTCCGGCGGGCGCTGGGACGCCGAGACTCAGGGCAAGGTGTCCTGGCCCAGCCGGAGATGGTGCAGCAACAGCAGCGCGGCGGCCATGTTCGCGGCCGGGACCTCGCCGCGGGCCACAAGGTCGGGGACGACCTTGAGGGGGACCCATTCCCTGCGGTCCGACTCGAAGTCGTCCACCGGGTGCCCGACGTACTCGCCCTCGTCGGCCCAGTAGATGTGGTGCCGGGCGTCGGTGAGACCGTTGGACGGCTCCACACTCATCAGGTGCCGCAGGGGTCCCGGCCGCCAGCCGGTCTCCTCCTCCAGCTCCCGGGCCGCCGCCCGCGCGACGTCCTCGCCGTCCTCGACGACACCGGCGGCGAGTTCCCATCCCCAGCTGTCGGTGATGAAGCGGTGGCGCCACAGGAGCAGTACCTCGTTGGCCTCGTTCACCACCGTGGCCACCGCGACGGGCCGCATCCGTATCAGGAAGTGGTCGAGGTGCCGGCCGTCCGGTAGTTCCACATCCGCGAGGTTGACGCTGAACCAGCGGTTTTCATACACAGTTTGTTCGTTCTGTTTCACCCACTGCACGGTTCTGCCACCTTCCATCGGGTAAGGGGCAATATCGCAGCAGGGACTCCGTGACAGGGATCAGTAGGGTCTACAGCGGCACACGCAGGGCGCCGTCGATGAGTTCGGCGGCCTCGGCCGTGCCCGCCCCGCCGCTGCGCGCCAGACGCTCACGCACCGCCCGGAGTCTGTCCCGCAGCCGCTGGGACTCCATGCCGCGGGCCTGCTCGGCCATCCGCACCGCCGTGGCCACCGCCTTCTCGGCGTCGCCCTGTCGCAGTTCGACGGTGCTGAGCATGGCGAGCCGGTGCACCCGCCCCCGGTCGTGCGCCGGGGTGTCCACGGCGGCCGCGGCGTGCTCCCCGGCAGCCGCCAGCTCGCCGAGGCTCAGCAGCGCCTCCGCCACCTGGACGTTGACCAGCCCCGGCTGGACATAGCCGGTCTCGTCGGGTTCGTGACCGCGCCGGATGCGTTCGGCGGCCTGCTCGGCCCGCCGGATGCAGGAGAAGGCGCTCGTACCGTCGCCGAGGTGGGCGTACGCCTTCGCCTGCATCGCGTACAGATCGGAGCCGAGGGCCGGGGTGATCTGCTTGCCCGCGGCGCGCAGCGCGGCCTCCGCGAAGGCGACGGCCTGGCGGTACTCCCGCATGAACAGCGACTGGTTGACCAGCAGCGCGATCACATACGCCCCGAGCCCCCGGTCACCGCTGGCCTTGGCGAGCCGCAGCGCCTGGTGGAAGTAGCGCTGGGCGAGCCCGTGCGCGTCGGAGTCGTACGCGCAGATCCCGGCGATCGCCACCAATCCGCCGGTGGCGCGGTGCAGTTGGCGGCCGGTGGCATCGGTGTAGCTGCCCCGCAGCAGCGGCGCCGCCTCGGCGGTGAGGAAGCCGACGATCCGGGCGCGGGTCGCGATGCCGCCGGCCTTGCGGTACAGCTGCTCGTAGTGGGCGCGGGCGGCGCGCAGCATCTCCAGGTCGGCCGGGGTGACCCGGTGCCGGCCGCCGCGGGAGACGTCCACGTCCTCGGGCGGGTTCTCCCACTCCCACACCGGCATCACCGCGGGTGTCCCGGTCACCGCCGGTGCGCCGAGGACGTGCGGCCGCTGCTGCTCGTCCGAGCGCCACAGGGCGGTGGCCCGCTCGACGAACCCGGACAGCGACGTGGCGTGCGCGGTCGCCTCCCGGCCCGGGACGCCGAGGCCGATGTCGTCGAGGGTGACCGGGCGGCGCAGCCGGGCGGCGAGCACCTCGCAGATCAGGTCGGGAACCTGACCACGTGGCCGCTGGCCCTTCAACCAGCGTGCCACCGCGGTGTGTTCGTAGCGCAGGGCGAGTCCACGGGCGCGTCCTGCCTGGTTCACACGTGTGAACGGAGTGCGCGCATCCGCAGCGTGCGCGCACTGTCGCGGAGGGTTTCCGACCGGTTGACTGAATTGCCTCGAAAGAGGCCGGCCGGGCCGCCGGCTCCCCCTCGTACAGTGCGGCGGCCCTGCCGGGAGTCGTCCGAGGCGGCGAGGTCAGCGGTGCGTCGTCGGCCCAGGGTGCGCGGTGGCCGGTCGCGCGGTTTCCCGTGCCCCCGCCGGGTGTTCGCGTTCGCGTTCGTCGCGGAGCATCAGGAGGGCCACGTCGTCGGGCGGGTTGCCGCTGGTGTGGCGGGAGAGCCGGGTGAGTACCGCGCTCAGCACCGCCTGCGGGGACATGGCCCCGTCCCGCAGCGCGGACGTCACCACCTGAGCCAGCGGGAAGAACCGGCCGCTCCCGTCCCGGGCGTCCTCGGCCCCGTCCGTGAAGAGGAACAGGCCCTCGCCCGGGCCCAGTCGGCCGTGGTGTGCCGCGGACAGGTCGGCCGGCAGCGGGAACGGGCCGAGGGGCGGCAGGGGCTCGGACCGGGACAGCGGCTCGACGCCTGTTCCCCGCAGCCGATACGGCCAGGGATGGCCGCAGTTGAGTGCCCGCACCGCACCGTCGCCGCCGATCTCCAGCAGCAGGACGGTCACGAACGACTCGGCCTGCTCCACGCGCGGGCACCCGCGCAGGTGACGGCCCAGCGCGCGGTCCAGCCGGTCGAGCACCCGGGCGAGTTCGGGCTCGTCGTGGACGGCCTCGCGGAAACTGCCCAGCACGGCGGCGGCCGTCCCGAGCGCGTCCAGCCCGTGCCCGCGGACGTCGCCCATCACGACCCGCACCCCGTGCTCGGTGGCGATCACCTCGTACAGATCGCCGCCGACGGAGGACCCTCGTTCGGCGGACAGCCGGGCCGCGCCGACGGCCAGCCCGTCGACGCGCGGGGGCAGCGGCCGTAACAGCGCGTTCTGGGCGGCGCCCGCGACCTTGCGGGCCTGCCTGAGCTCACGCAGCAGCGTGCGGTGGACCTGGAGGACGAGGCCGGTGCCGACGGCGAAGAACACGGCACTGGTGACGATCCGCGCGCCGAGCGAGGTCTGGTGGGCGAGCGGACAGGCGAGTTTGTACGTGATCGCCAGGGCACCCCACACCGTGGGCAGCCCCAGGGCCCTCATACGGATCATGCGGGTGGCCTCCCATGCAGGCCGTGACAGCGCAGACCGACCCCGAAAGGCCGGTCCGATTCTGTCGCCGCGGTGCCCGGTAGGACCAGATCACCGGAACATCCCACCCGAACGAGTGAGGTAGCGCCCGCGCCCCCTCGGGGAAGCGCGCGGGGAACGCGCGAGGCCGGCCACGGACGACCCGTGACCGGCCCACGACGCGTGGTCCCCCGCGGGGGACTATCCGCGCAGCTCCGCGCCCGTACGCTCCGCCGCGAGCGCCACCGCGGCGTCCCGCGCCGCCGACGCCTCGTCGACGGTCAGCGTCCGGTCTCCGGCCCGGAACCGCAGCGCGTACGCCAGCGACTTGCGGCCCGCGCCCAGCTGCTCCGCGTTCTCGTACACGTCGAACAGCCGGATGGACTCCAGCAGTTCGCCGGCGCCCTCGCGCAGCGCGGCCTCGACGTCCGCGTGCGCGACCGTCTGCTCGACGACCAGCGCGACGTCCTGCGTGGCCACCGGGAAGGAGGAGATGCTCGGCGCCTGCGGGGTGCCGTCCCCGACCCGCTCCAGGGCGTCCAGGTCCAGCTCCATCGCGCAGGTGCGCGCGGGCAGGCCCAGTGCCTTCAGGACCCTCGGGTGCAGCTCGCCGGCGTGGCCGACGACCCGCTCGGTGCCGTCCGCCGTGATCACCAGCTCGGCGCAGCGGCCCGGGTGCCACGGCCCGTACCGGCCGGCCCGCACGACGAGTTCGGCACCGGCCTCACGGGCGATCGTGCGCGCCGCCTCGACCGCGTCGGCCCAGTCGCCCGGACGGCCCTTGTCCCACCAGCCGGCCTGTTCGCGGGCGCCCGCGAGGACGACGGCGACATGGCGCGGCTGCTCGGGCAGCACGGCGTCGAACGCCGCGATCTCCTCGTCCGTGGGACGACGGTCGACCGGCAGATGGGCGGCGGCGCCGCTCTTCGCGCGCGGGAGGAAGACCAGGCCGGTCTCGAACAGCGCGAGGTCGTGCGAGCCACGGCCGTCATTGCGGCGCAGCGCGCCGAGCAGGCCCGGAAGCAGCGACGTACGGAGCGCGGGCTCCTCGTCGTTGAGCGGGTTGACCAGCTTGACCACGCGGCGGGCGGGGTCGTCGGCGTCGAGGCCGAGCTGGTCGAAGACCTGCTCGCCGATGAACGGGTAGTTCGGCGACTCGACGTAGCCGGCGCCGGCGAGCGCCCGGCCGACCCTGCGGTGCAGCCGCTGCCGGTGCGTCAGACCGCGGCCGGAGACGGGCCTGGGCAGGGTGGAGGGCAGGTTCTCGTAGCCCTCCAGGCGGATGACCTCCTCGGCGAGGTCGTTCCGCTCCAGGAGGTCGGGCCGCCAGGACGGGACGGTGACGATCAGCTCGTCCTGCCCGTACACGTCGCAGCCGACCTGCTGGAGGCGGCGCACCACGGTCTCACGGCCGTACTCGACGCCCGCGACCCTGTCCGGGTGATCGGCCGCGACGGTGATGGTGTGCGGCGCGGACGGCGCCATGATCTCGGTGACCCCGGCCTCGGCGGTGCCGCCCGCGAGCAGCACCAGCAGGTCGACCGTGCGCTGCGCGGCGGCGGCCGCGGCCTGCGGGTCGACGCCCCGCTCGAAACGGCGGGACGCCTCGGAGGACAGCTTGTGGCGGCGGGCCGTACGAGCGATCGCCACCGCGTCGAAGTGCGCGGCCTCGATCACGACGTCGGTGGTGCCGCTCTCGGAGTCGTGGTCGGCGATCTCCGTGTCGGCGCCGCCCATGACGCCCGCGAGCCCGATGGGGCCCCGGTCGTCGGTGATCACCAGGTCCTCGGCGTGCAGCTTCCGCTCGACGCCGTCGAGGGTGACGATCTTCTCGCCCTCGGCCGCCCGGCGGACGCCGATGGTGCCCTGGACCCGGGTGCGGTCGTAGGCGTGCAGCGGCTGGCCGAGCTCCATCATCACGTAGTTGGTGACGTCGACGGCGAGCGAGATCGGACGCATGCCGACCTTCTGCAGCCGGCGCCGGAGCCAGATCGGGGAACGGGCCTCGGGCTGCAGTCCGGACACCGTACGGGCGGTGAAGCGGTCGCAGCCCATCGGCTCGGAGATCTTCACCGGGTAGCCGTGGGCGTTCGGCGCCGGCACGTCGAGCAGGGCCGGGTCGCGCAGCGCGATGCCGTAGGCGATGGCGGCCTCGCGGGCGACACCGCGCAGGGACAGGCAGTCGCCGCGGTTGGCGGTGACGGCGATGTCCAGCACCTCGTCGACCAGCTCCAGCAGCTCGATCGCGTCCTTGCCGACCTCCGTCTCGGGCGGCAGCACGATGATGCCCTTGGTGCCGTCGTCGCCCATGCCCAGCTCGTCGCTGGAGCAGATCATGCCGTGGGAGGTCTTGCCGTAGGTCTGGCGCGCGGAGATGGAGAAGCCGCCCGGGAGGGTGGCGCCGGGCAGGACCACGACGACCTTGTCGCCGACGGCGAAGTTGCGGGCGCCGCAGACGATCTCCTGGGGCTCGCCGGTGCCGTTGGCACTGCCCACGTCGACGGTGCAGAAGCGGATCGGCTTCTTGAAGCCCTCCAGCTCCTCGATGGTCAGCACCTGGCCGACGACCAGGGGGCCCTTGAGACCGTCGCCGAGCTGCTCGACGGTCTCGACCTCGAGGCCGGCCGAAATGAGCTTGGCCTGCACGTCACGACCGGTCTCCGTCTCCGGCAGGTCGACGTACTCCCGCAGCCAAGAAAGCGGGACCCGCATCAGATCTCCATCCCGAACGGCCGGGTGAACCGGACGTCACCCTCGACCATGTCTCGCATGTCCTCGACGTTGTGGCGGAACATCAGCATCCGCTCGATGCCGAACCCGAAGGCGAAGCCGCTGTACTTCTCCGGGTCGACGCCGCAGGCGGTGAGCACCCGCGGATTGACCATGCCGCAGCCGCCCAGCTCGATCCAGCCCTCGCTGGAGCAGGTGCGGCAGGGCCGGTCGGGGTTGCCGACGGACTCGCCGCGGCAGACGTAGCACACCATGTCCATCTCGGCGGACGGCTCGGTGAAGGGGAAGAAGTTCGGCCGCAGCCGGGTCTTCATGCCCTCGCCGAACAGCGACTGCACCATGTGGTCCAGCGTGCCCTTGAGGTCGGCCATGGTCAGGCCCTCGTCGACGGCGAGCAGCTCGACCTGGTGGAAGACCGGGGTGTGCGTCGCGTCCAGCTCGTCGGTGCGGTAGACGCGACCGGGGCAGATCACGTACACCGGCAGGTCGCGCTCCAGCAGGGAGCGGATCTGCACCGGCGAGGTGTGGGTGCGCAGCACGACACCGGACTCGGAGCCGCCGTTCTCGCCCCGCACGAAGAAGGTGTCGGCCTCGCCGCGGGCCGGGTGGTCCGGGCCGATGTTCAGGGCGTCGAAGTTGAACCACTCGGCCTCGGCCTGGGGGCCCTCGGCGACCTCGTAGCCCATGGCGACGAAGACGTCCTCGATGCGCTCGGACAGCGTGGTCAGGGGGTGCCGGGCGCCGGCGGGCACACGGTCGTGGGGCAGCGTGACATCCACCGCCTCCTCGACCAGGACGCGGGCGTCCCGCTCGGCCTCCAGTTCGCTCTGGCGCGTGGCCAGGGCCTTGTTGACCGCGCCGCGGGCCTGGCCGACCAGCTTTCCGGCGGCGGCCTTGGCCTGCGGGGGCAGGGCGCCGATCTCGCGGTTGGCCAGCGCCAGCGGCGAGGTGCCGCCGGTGTGGGCGACCTTGGCCTCCTGGAGCGCGTCGAGGGAGCCCGCGGCGGCGAAGGCGGCGAGCGCCTCGTCCCGCATGCGCGCGATCTCTTCCGGTTTCAACGCCTCGACCTCGACAGGGTCGTACGACTTATTGGGTGCGGACATCTCTTCCCGTGCTTCCGATTGTCCCCCAGCTATCGCTGGGAGGTGCCCCCAGGCTGAAGTCCCCGTCACCGACTGGATGGGCCGTCTGCGGGACACAAAGGTGCCAAAGGCCGAGTCTAACGGGGTGAGGACGGACGAATGCGCCCGCGGCCGTCAGGCGAGATACGCCGGCGCGGCCACGGGCAACGTGAATCGGAACTCGGCGCCGCCGTCGGGGGCGCGTCCGACCGTGATGGTGCCGCCGTGGGCCTCGACGATGCCCTTGACGATGTACAGCCCGAGGCCCGTGCCGCCGCGCTTGCTGCCCCGCCAGAAGCGGGTGAAGACGCGGTTCATGGACTCCTCCGGGATGCCGGTGCCCTCGTCGCTCACGGTGACCGACGTGCCGGCGTCCTCCCCTTCTCGCGGGGACGCGGCGGGCGTGATGTCGATGGTGACGGTTCCCTCGCCGTGCCGCACGGCATTTTCGATGAGGTTGCTCAGCACCTGGTCGACCTTGTCGGGGTCGGCCCACAGCGCGGGCAGCGGCTGCTCCAGACGCAGCAGGAACCGGTCGGCGGTCAGGCCCGAGGCGACGTACGCCTGGATGTGCCGGCCGACGGCGGCGCCCATGTCGACGGGCTGGCGGCGCACCTCCAGCCGGCCCGAGTCGATCCGGGAGATGTCGAGCAGCTCGGCGATGAGCCGGGTGACGCGGTCGGCGTCGGCGTCGACGGTCTCCAGCATCAGCCGCTTCTGGTCGTCGGTGAACCTCTCCCACTTGGCCAGCAGCGTGGCCGTGAACCCCTTGACGGAGGTGAGCGGCGAGCGCAGTTCGTGGGCGACGGTGGCGATCAGCTCGGCGTGGCTGCGCTCGGTACGGCGCCGGGCCTCGGTGTCCCGCAGCGAGACGACGAGGCGGCACAGGGGTCCGGTGGGCTCCTCGCGGACGTAGCGGGCCGAGACCAGCACCTCCCGGCCGCCGGGCAGCAGCAGGTTCCGCTCCGGCTGCCGGACCCGGGTGGCGAGGCCGCCGTAGGGGTCGGTCAGCTGCCACCAGCGCCGGCCCTCCAGGTCCTCCAGGGGCAGCGCCTTGTCGAGCGGCTGCCCGAGCACGGCCTCGGCGGCGACGGCGGTGATGCGTTCGGCGGCGGCGTTGAAGCAGATCACCTGTCCGTGCTCGTCGGCGACGACGAGGCCGTCGGGCAGGTCGTCGGGGTGGAAGCCGAGCTCGGGGGGTTCGCCGTCCCGCGACACGGGCGGGCGCCGCACGTCCCGTCCCCCTGGAGCCCTGCTCGTGCCGACGCTCATCCGCGTACCCCACCTCTCAGACGGTGCAGGAGGCCCCCGAGCTGGTCACCCTACTAGCTCCCGGTCACGCTGCGGCAGCCTCCGGGGGCGCGCTGTGCACGGGCCGACGCGTAGAGGCATACGGCCGCGGCGGTCGCGAGGTTCAGGCTCTCGGCCTTTCCGTGGATCGGGACGCGTACGGCGGCGTCCGCGAGGGCCCGGGTCTCCTCGGGCAGGCCCCAGGCCTCGTTGCCGAAGACCCAGGCGGTCGGCCCGCCCATGGTGCCCTTGTCCAGCTCGTCGTCGAGGTCGTCCTGCCCGGCCCCGTCGGCGGCGAGGATGCGCACCCCGGCGTCCTTCAGCCCCGCCACGGCACGCTCGACGGGCACCCCGACGGCGACCGGCAGATGGAACAGCGACCCCACGGAGGCACGTACGGCCTTGGGGTTGTAGAGGTCGACGGAGGCGTCGGTCAGCACGACGGCGTCGGCACCGGCGGCGTCCGCGCAGCGCAGCACCGTCCCGGCGTTGCCCGGGTCCCGCACGTGCGCGAGCACGGCGACGAGCCGGGGGCGGGCGGCGAGGATGTCCTCGAAGGGGGTGTCCAGGAAGCGGCAGATCCCGACCAGTCCCTGCGGTGTCACCGTCGTGGAGATGTCGGCGATGACCTCCTCGGAGGCCAGATGCACCCGGGCGCCGGTGTCGCGGGCCTCTCCGATGATGTCGGCGTACCGCTCGGCGGCCTCGACCGTCGCGAACAGTTCCACGAGGGTGCCCGGCTGTGCCCCGGCCTCGCGCACGGCCTGCGGCCCCTCCGCGAGGAACAGCCGCTCCTTCCCCCGGAAGTTCCGCTTCGCCAGCCGCCGCGCGGCCTGGACCCGGGGGGAACGGGGGGAGATCAGCTCGGGGCTGACGGGGGGCATGTGCGGCTCACCTTCGTACTACGGATCGCGCCGCGGGTCACGGGCGCGAGTGGATCTACCCAGGGGCGCGGGGAACTGCGCGGCCGGCCACCGGCGCCCGCGGCTTCGACGACCACGCGAACACGGACAGGACCCGCAGGCTGACACCTGCGGGTCCTCAGTCACGTCGGCCTAGAGCCAGCGCAGCGTCACGCGGCCTTCGGCGCGTTGACGTCCGCCGGCAGCGCCTTCTGCGCGACCTCGACGAGCGCGGCGAACGCGGTGGCGTCGTTCACGGCGAGCTCGGCCAGGATCTTGCGGTCGACCTCGACGTTCGCGGCCTTCAGACCCTGGATGAAGCGGTTGTACGTGATGCCGTTCGCGCGGGCAGCGGCGTTGATGCGCTGGATCCACAGCTGGCGGAAGTCACCCTTGCGCTTCTTGCGGTCGTTGTAGTTGTAGACCAGCGAGTGGGTGACCTGCTCCTTGGCCTTGCGGTACAGGCGCGAACGCTGACCGCGGTAGCCGGAGGCCGCCTCGAGGATCGCCCGGCGCTTCTTGTGGGCGTTGACTGCCCGCTTGACGCGTGCCACTTTTTAACTCCTTGTAGCGGGGCCGTGGTTGTCTTCACACGGCCCGGAATCGATGGGGTCCCGGTCCAGACGTACGACGCTCAGTGGCGCCCGTACGTCACTTGCCGAGAAGCTTCTTGATCTTCGCGGCGTCGCCCGGGGCCATCTCGGCGTTGCCGGTGAGGCGACGCGTCACGCGGGACGACTTGTGCTCGAGCAGGTGGCGCTTGCCGGCGCGCTCACGGAGCACCTTGCCGGAGCCGGTGATCTTGAAGCGCTTGCTGGCACCGCTGTGCGACTTGTTCTTCGGCATAGCGCCGTTCTCTCCTCGTCGGTGGCGCTCCGGTGCCCGGTCGCGAAAACCGGGCACTGTGGAGCGTCGCTCTTGTTTCGGTTGGATCCTGGGGGACTCGCGTCCCCCGGGGGTCACGCCTCGGCGGCAGCCTCGGCAGGAGCCTCGGCGATCTCGGCGTCCTCGGTGATCTCGGCGTCCTCGGCGTCGGCCGCGTTCTGCGACTTGCCGGGGTTTGCCTTCGCATCGGCCTTGCGGGCCTCCTGCGCCTGGCGAGCCTCGGCCATCGCCTCGGTCTTCTTCTTGTGCGGACCGAGAACCATGATCATGTTTCGGCCGTCCTGCTTCGGGTTCGACTCGATGAAACCGAGGTCCTGGACGTCCTCCGCGAGCCGCTGCAGCAGCCGGTAGCCGAGCTCCGGCCGGGACTGCTCACGTCCACGGAACATGATCGTGATCTTGACCTTGTCGCCCTGCTTGAGGAACCGGACGACGTGACCCTTCTTGGTGTCATAGTCGTGCGGGTCGATCTTCGGCCGGAGCTTCATCTCCTTGATGACCGTGTGCGCCTGGTTCTTACGCGCCTCACGGGCCTTCATGGCCGACTCGTACTTGAACTTCCCGTAGTCCATGAGCTTGCACACTGGCGGACGGGCGTTCGCCGCGACCTCGACCAGGTCCAGGTCGTACTCCTGCGCAAGCTCCAGTGCCTTAGCGAGCGGGACGATGCCCACCTGCTCGCCACTGGGACCGACAAGTCGCACCTCGGGAACGCGAATCCGGTCGTTGATGCGGGGCTCGGCGCTGATGGATCCTCCTCGTGTAGCACCACGCGACGGTCTGGCGGACAGCCGCGTAACGTCTCTGTTCGTTAGACCTAAACCGCGCCGACGCACAAAAAATGCCCCGGACGATCACAGGCGGGGGCTCCTCGAACAACCGGAGCGACCGCCGCGGTGACCGCGGGGCGCACTTTCGGGCGGGTGCCGTCACGAAGGACAGGACCGCCTGACCGGTGACCCGCCGCCCGTGAGGGCGGTCAGGTGGGAGTTCGAAGCCTCCACTTGTAGGTCGGGCTCGTAGTGCGGTGAGGCACACGTGTCCGACCGGTCGTTACACAAGGTTAGCAGCCTCGGCCGGAATCGGCTAACCGAGGCCACCTGGGGCCGATCCTCCCGCTGCCCCTATGGTGAACGGCATGAGTGAAGAGACGCCCGACTTCAACGCCATGACCCGCGACATCGCCGAGGTTCCCGCGGTCGAGGTGATCGTGACGGTCGCCGTCAACCTGATGAGCGCGGCCGCGGTGAAGCTCGGTCTGACCGAGGACGGCGAGAAGCACAAGGACCTGGACGAGGCCCGCAAGCTCGTCCACGCCCTCGCCGGTCTGCTGGACGCGAGCACGACCGAGATCAGCTCGTTCCACGCCGCCCCGCTGCGGGACGGCCTGAAGTCGCTCCAGCTGGCGTTCCGCGAGGCGTCGCTCGTGCCCGACGAGCCCGGCCAGGGTCCGGGCGAGAAGTACACGGGCCCGGTCTACGGCTGATCCCCTCCCCGGCTGGTCCCGGCCCTCGGCCGGGTCACCCTCTGACGTACAAGGGCTCGCCCGGTGGCGTGGTCCCGGCCGGCAGCAGTGCCAGGTCGAGGCCGCGCACCAGGCGGGCCCTCAGCGTCTCGTCGGCCGCCATCCGCCGCGCCACCGCTCGGGCGGCCTCGGCGGGGGAGGCCGCCGGATCGAGGACGAGGGCCAGCGTGCCGTCCGCCTGTCCGGGGCCCAGGTGGGCGCGGAGCACGGCGGGCTCCGCGGCCACGGCGTCCCGTACGGCCGCGACGACCGCGGGGTCGGTGAGCGGATCGGTGCTCGTGCGCCCCTCGGCCAGCGCGAGCAGCGCGGGACCGGTCAGCTCGAACGGCACGGGCCCGGCCAGGTCCAGCACGACCGTGTCCGCCTTCTCGTGCGCGGCGGCCTGAAGGGCCTGGTGCAGCGGTACGGCCACGGGGCGGGCCTGCGCGTCCCAGAGGGCCAGCGCCTCGGTGGACGTGAAGGCGGGCAGGGCCGTGCGGGCACCGGCCTTCAGGGTGGGCACGGCCATGTCGCTCGTCTTCTCGCGGCGCAGACCGTTCTCGTCCTCCTCGACCTCGCCTAGCACGGCGACCACGGGGACGAGCAGCCGGGCGCCCTTCAGCGCGGCCAGCACCGGCCCCACGGCGGTGCGGTCCTGCGCCCAGGCGGCGAGCGCGGCGGCCAGCGCGGGGTCGGCGGAGCCGTCGTCGTCGGAGAAGCCGGGGTCGGGAATGTTCTTGTTCACCACGGACACCGACCCTATCGGGGCGAGCCGGACACGGGTGCGGCGCCCACCATGGACGTATGGCCCGGCCCGGAGTCCGCCGCGCCCTGATCGGCGCTTTCGCCGCCTCCGCCGTCGCGATCGGCGGTACGGCGGAGGCGGCGGTGCGGGGGACGGTGTGGACGCTCGCGGCGGAACGGGCCGTATCGTCGGCCGCGACGCCGTCGGCGTCGGTGGCGGCGAGCGGGGGGACAGCCGTGGACGGTGTGACGCGGTCGGCGTCGGACGACGACGCTGCGCTGGCCCGGGCCATGGAGACCGTGCCGGTCGAGGCCGGGGCCGAGGTGTCGGTGGCGGTGCTGAGCCTGGACTCCGGACGGAGCGCCGCGTTCGGCGACGGAACCCACACCACCGCGAGCGTCGTCAAGGTGGACATCCTGGCGGCGCTGCTGCTCCAGGCGCAGGACGCCGGGCGGGAACTGACGGCGAAGGAGAAGTCCGACGCCACCGAGATGATCGTCCGCAGCGACAACGACTGCGCGTCGGCCCTGTGGCGGGCGATCGGCGCGGAGCAGGGGCTGGACGCCGCGAACGAACGGCTCGGGCTCACCGGTACGCGGGGCGGCCGGCGGATGGAGTGGGGGCTGACCAGCACGACGGTGGCCGACCGGCTCACCCTGCTGCGGCGGGTGTTCACCGCGGACTCCGCGTTGGGGGCGGCCTCGCGGGCGTATGTCCAGGAGTTGATGGGGCAGGTGACGCACGGTCAGCGGTGGGGGGTGTTGGCGGCCGGTGACGGGTCCGGATGGGCCCTGAAGAACGGCTGGCTGCCCCACAAGGAGACCGGGCTGTGGGACGTCAACAGCATCGGCCGGGTGACGGTCGGCGGCCGTCCCTTCCTGGTGGCCGTGCTGTCGGACGGCAACACGACGAAGGAGAAGGGCGTCTCGCTGGTGGAGTCGGCGGCCCGGGCGGCGGTGTCGGTGTTCACCGACGGGACGCCGGCCACGCCCTCGGCCGGGACGCGCCACTGACGCCGCGGCGCGTCCTCTCGGCGTACCGGGCGGAAGCCCTCGTACCGGCCCGGCCGTACTCGGCTGACGCGGCGCCCTAGTACGCGTCGTACTCGCGGCGGGCGCGCCAGAGCACCACGGCCGCGACCAGGAGGACGCCGCCCACGCTGCCGGCGAGGGGTCCGGCCCAGCTCGCGGTGGAGTCGTCGGGGCCGGGGGTGTCCGGGCCGGGGCCGAAGTACTTCTGGCCGTACGACGCCGAGCGCAGCCCTTCGGGTGCGAGACGGCCGGCCTCCTCGATGGCGGCCGCCGGGTCGACGAAGCCGAAGCCCCGGGAGTCGTCGCGGCCGTCGGCGGGGGCGTCGCGGGCGGTGTCCTCCAGGAGCCGTTTGATCTGCGCCGGGGTCAGACCGGGGTGGGCCGCCCTGACCAGGGCGACGGCTCCGGAGACGAAGGCGGCGGCGGCACTGGTGCCCCAGCCCTCGTAGTACGTGCGACCGGGGACGGCGATCACGACGTCGACGCCGGGAGCGCTGACCGTGGCGTACCAGCGGCGGGTGGAGAACGAGGCGCGGGTGCCGAGGCGGTCGACGGCGGTCACGGCGATCACGCCGGGGTAGGCGGCCGGGTAGGAGATGTGGTCGCCCTTCTCGCCGCCGTTGCCGGCCGAGGCGACGACCACGGAGCCCTTCCGCAGGGCGTACTGGACGGCCTCGTCCTCGGCGGGTTCGGGGTGCGCGGAGGCGGAGTCGTCGCCGAGGGAGAGGTTGATGACGTCGACGCCCTGGTCGGCGGCCCAGCGGATGCCGTCGGCCAGGGCGTTGCCGCGGGTCTTGCGGGCCTTGGCGCGCGCCGGGTCGTCGTCCTCCAGGATGACGCGGACGGGGAGGATGTCGGCTTCCGGCGCGATGCCCAGGACGCCGTCGCCGTTGCCCTCACCGTGGCCGTGGCCGGCGATGATCCCGGCCATGGCGGTGCCGTGCTTGGCCCATGCCTCGTCTCCGCGCCCGGCGCCGAAGCCCACCATGTCCTTGGTGGCCAGCACGTTGCCCGCGAGGTCGGGGTGCTCGTCGTCGACGCCGGTGTCCAGGACCGCGACGGTGATGCCGGCGCCCTTGGTGGTCTGCCAGGCCGCCTCGGTGTGCATGGCCTCCAGGGCCCACTGCTGGGCGCGGATGCCGTCCGCGTGCGCGGCGGTGGACGGGACCAGGGCGACGGAGGAGGCGAGCAGGACGCCGAGCAGTCCCGCCCTGCGGGTCGTGGGGTTCATGACGACCGCTCCGGGGACGACGTGACGGACTTGCGCAGGCTTCGCTCGACACGGTCGGCGAGGCCCTTCGCCTCGTGGCCGAGACCGGCCTGGGCGACGGCCGTCGTGGCCTTGGCCTGCGTGGCGTCGGCGGCGGACTGGGGCTCGTCGACCGTCCGTGCGTCGGCCCAGCCGGAGACGGCGTACACGACGACGGGGGCGTCGGTGAGCACGGAGACCGTCCAGGACGCCCGCTGCTCGTCGCCGAAGGCCGCCGCGACGGTGTCCCGGGCCGCGTACGGGCGGGGCATCAGGTCGGAACGCCGGTCCAGGCGGTCCTTGTCGAAGCGGGTCTGCAGCGCGCGCATGGCGGTGGCGTCGGCTTTGGTGAAGAGCAGGCCGACGGTGGTGACGTAGCTCTGGGTGGCGTCGGTGTAGGTGGCGCGCAGCAGGCGCTCGCAGCCGACGGTGGCGAGGGCCTTGCTCAGCAGCGGGTCGAAGGCTTCGGCGCAGTCGCCGTCCGGGGCGACGGCGATGCGCGTCCAGAGCCGGTCGGCTCCGCCGGGTCCGGCGCCGTCGCCCTGCACGGTGGGCGGGAACAACTCGTCGACGGGTACGCCGTGCCACATGCCCGCGGCGGCCGCGTAGCTCCCTCGCTCACCGCTCTCCCCGGAGTCCCCGGTGAGCCAACTTCCGGCCACCGCACCGCCGATGAGCCCGGCGCCGAGGACGCAGCAGACGGCCGCCGCGAGGGTGCGCCGCCGGACGCGCGTGCCGGAGGGTCCGCCCCGCGCGGGGTCGCCGAACGCCGTGGTCGCGCCGAGGCCCACCACGGGCCGCGGCGGATCGGCGCTCCAGGACTGGAGGGGGTTCGGCGTCGCGGCCGCGGCACCGGCGGACGTGAATCCGTTCGCCGGCGGAACGCGGAGCCGCCGGGTCGTCTCCGAGGGTCCCTCGACGGGGCGGTGCCCCGGACGGGGCGGCGCGTCGGGGAAGCGGGCGGAGGCCACGGGCGGGGGCGGGGTGGCGGGAGCGGCGTCCTGACCCCGCAGGACACGGCGGGCGGCGAGGCGGGCGTCGACGGGCGACGAGCCGTCCCTCGGGGCCGGGCCGTCGCCTTGAGCCGGGACTCCGGGACGCGTGCCGCCGCCCGGAGAGGTGGGCGTCCGGCGAGCGCCGTCACCCGGCGGGACGGAGCCCGGCCGGGCACCGCTCGCCGACGGCGGCCCGGAACGCGCGTCACCGACCGGCGACGACGACGGCACCGGGCGCGTGCCGCCGACCGGTGCCGCGGGCCCTGGGCGGGTGCCGCCCGCAGCCGACGTGGGCCCCGAACGGCTGCCGCCGACGGCCGATGTCGACCCCGAGCGGGTGCCGCCGCCTGGCGGTGAGGCCCCGGGAAGCGGGCCGGCGCCTGGTAGCGACGGGCCCGAGCGGGCGCCAGCCGACGGCTGAACCGGGTGCGCCGACGGTTGAACCGGGTTCGCCGTCCGGCCCGGTGAGGGTGCGTCGGGCGCCGGGAGGTCGGGGGCGTTCGCGGGCCTCGGCGGCTGGGCAGGGCGAGGCGGGGTCGCCGGGCGGGGCGGGATCGGGGCGTGCTGCGCGTCCGTGCTCATGCGGCCCCCGTTTCCTCGTGCCCGTCTCCCCGTACGCGGGCCGCCTCGTCAAGTCCTCGCACAGATACCCGCACGGACGGTGCGGCATCCCGGCACGACGGCGGGGCGGAGTCATTGCTCCCTGCGTGCGCGTCACTCTACGGGTTGACGCGGCCGATACGGGAACCGGTCCGCGAGGCCGGGGCATCTGCCCGGAACATCCCCCTACCCTGCGGTAATCCTGTCTGGCAGGCTTCGTTCATGACTGCGCGCGCCTCCGACCGGGCCCGTTACGACCGGGCCACCGCCCCTCTCGACGCCCCTGTCGCGATCGTGGACCTGGACGCCTTCGACGCCAACGCGGACGATCTGGTCCGCCGCGCGGGCGGCAAGCCGATCCGCGTCGCCAGCAAGTCCGTGCGCTGCCGCGCCCTGCTCGAACGCGTCCTGGCCAAGGACGGTTTCGCCGGGGTCATGTCGTTCACGCTCGCCGAGTCCCTGTGGCTGGCCCGCTCCGGGTACGAGGACGTGCTCCTCGCCTACCCGTCCGCCGACCGCGCCGGCTTCGCCGAACTCACCTCCGATCCCAAGCTCGCCGCCGCCGTCACGGTCATGGTCGACGACCCCGCCCAGCTGGCCCTCATCGACGGGGCGCGGGACGGCGGCCGCGAAGTCGTGCGGGTCTGCCTGGAGTTGGACACCTCCCTGCGGCTCCTCGGCGGGCGCGTGCGCGTCGGCGCCCGCCGCTCACCGCTGCACTCCCCCGCCGATGTCGCCGACCTGGCCCGGCTGGTGGCCCGGCGGCCGGGGTTCGAGGTCGTGGGGATCATGGCCTACGAGGGACACATCGCCGGGGTCGGGGACGCCGTCCCCGGGCGGCCGGTGCGCTCCCGGGCGGTGCGGCTGATGCAGGCCACCGCGCGGCGGGAACTCGCCGAGCGCCGCGCGGCCGTGGTGCGCGCGGTGCGGGCCGTCGCGCCGGGGCTGGAGTTCGTCAACGGCGGCGGCACAGGCAGTGTGCAGCACACCGCCGCCGAGGACGCGGTCACCGAGATCGGCGCCGGTTCGGGGCTGTACGTGCCGCGGCTGTTCGACAACTACACGTCGTTCAGCGGCCGTCCGGCGGCGCTGTTCGCCCTGCCCGTGGTGCGCAGGCCCGGCGTCGGCGTGGTGACCGTCCTGGGGGGCGGATACCCGGCGTCCGGCGCGGCGGGCGTGGACCGGCTGCCGGTCCCGTACCTGCCCGAGGGTCTGCGGTACGACCCCCAGGAGGGCGCCGGCGAGGTGCAGACGCCTCTGCTCGGCTCACCGGCCGACGATCTGCTGATCGGCGACAAGGTGTGGTTCCGGCACGCCAAGGCCGGCGAGCTGTGCGAGCGGTTCGACACGCTGCACCTGGTCGAGGGGGACCGGGTGACGGCGACCGTGCCGACCTACCGCGGCGAGGGCCGCACGTTCCTGTGACGGCCGGCCGGACGGGTTCCGGTCGCCCGGACGGCTGATGGTCAGCCGGGCGGGTGCTGGTCGACCGGGACGGGTCCTGCTGGCCGGGCGGGTGACGGTCAGCCGGGCGGGCTGATGCCCGCGCCGACCCCGCCGCCGGTGTCCGCGTCGCCGAACGGCCGGATCCCGTCGGTGATCCGGTCCATGTCGGCCGGCGGCGGTCCCTCGGGGCCCGCGTCGAACACATAGCGCACGACGATCCACCCCTGCGTGCCGACGCTGGACCGGAAGGCGAGGGACTGCACATGGCCGCCGGGCCCCTGGGCGGTGACGACCCGCCAGCGCACGAACCATCCGGCACGGCCCGCCACCGCGACCGGCCCCGACGCGACGACCCGGTGCGACTCGATGCCACCGAAGGGGCGCCGGCCCAGGACGTCGCGGTCGTACGCCTCGTCGGCCGCGTCCGCGATGTCCTCCTCGGCCAGTCGCTCGGGCGTCGTGCCCTCGTCCGCGGTGGCCGTGCGGGAGAAGACCAGACCGCGCCGGCACAGACCGGCGTCGCCCGGGCAGTCGTAGGTCCCGTCGGTGGTCATCACGACGTGGTCCAGGCTGATGTTCTCCGGGCGGACCCAGCCGTCGGGCAACGGCAGGGTGATGCCGTTGAGTTCGTCGACGACGACGTCCGGATCGGCCGCCGGGGGCTCGGGCGCCGAGGTCGGCGGCGCGGTGGGCGTGGTGCCCTGCGGCACGGTTCTCGCCCGGGGCCCGTCACCCTTGCCTTCGCCGTCGCCACCCGTGCCGTCGCCGCCCGCGCCGAGGACGACGGCGGCGGTGACCGCGGCTGCGGCCAGGAGCGCCCCGGCGGCGGTGAGGGCCGCGGCCCTGCCGCGCGGGGCCCTGGCTCCGCCGTCCGCCGGGGGCGGCGGGCCGGTCGGCCCGGACGGGCGCCGGTGCCCGGTCCAGGCTGTGCCGTCCCACCAGTGCTCGGTGTGCGGGACCGACGGGTCGGTGTACCAGCCGGGCGGAGGTGAGGTGCTCACCCCGGCACTGTAGGCCGACGGCTACAGCGGTGTGACGTACGCCCCCGAGATCCCGCCGTCCACCAGGAAGTCGGTGGCGTTGACGAAGGAGGCGTCGTCGCTGGCCAGGAACGCGACGGCGGCGGCGATCTCGTCGGCCTCGGCGAACCGGCCGAGCGGGATGTGCACCAGGCGGCGCGCGGCGCGCTCCGGGTCCTTGGCGAACAACTCCTGGAGCAGCGGGGTGTTGACGGGCCCGGGGCAGAGCGCGTTGACGCGGATGCCCTCGCGGGCGAACTGCACGCCGAGTTCACGGGACATCGCGAGGACGCCGCCCTTGGACGCGGTGTAGGAGATCTGCGAGGTGGCCGCGCCCATCCGGGCGACGAAGGACGCGGTGTTGATGATGGACCCCTTGCCCTGGCGGCGCATGTAGGGGATCGCGGCCTTGCAGCACAGGTAGACGGAGGTGAGGTTGACCTCCTGGACGCGCTTCCACGCCTCCAGGCCGGTCTCCAGGATGGAGTCGTCGTCGGGGGGCGAGATCCCGGCGTTGTTGAAGGCGATGTCGACGCTGCCGTACGTCTCGTACGCCGTACGGAACAGCGCCTCGACCCGCTCCGGGTCGGTGACGTCGACGTCGACGTAGATCCCGCCGACCTCCTCGGCGGCGGCCTTGCCGCGGGCCTGGTCGACGTCGCCGCAGACGACGTGCGCGCCCTCGGAGGCGAGCCGCCGGGCGGTGGCGAGACCGATGCCGCTGCCGGCTCCGGTGACGACGGCGGTACGGCCGACCAGCCGGCGGCAGATGCTTTCCTCGGACGTTGCGCTCACTGTGCGGGGCCTTCCGTGCTGGATTCTGTGCTGGATTCTGTGCTGGATGCCGTGCTGGATGCCGTGCTGATGAAGACGTTCTTGGTCTCGGTGAAGGCGGCGAGCGCGTCCGGGCCGAGCTCCCGGCCGATGCCGGACTGCTTGAAGCCGCCGAACGGGGTCCAGTAGCGCACGCTGGAGTGCGAGTTGACGGACAGGTTGCCCGCCCGGACAGCCGCCGAGACGCGCAGGGCGCGACCGACGTCCCGGGTCCAGATGGAGCCCGCGAGGCCGTAGTCGGTGGCGTTGGCCAGGCGCACGGCGTCCGCCTCGTCATCGAAGGGCAGGACCACGGCGACCGGGCCGAAGACCTCCTCGACGGCCACGCGCGCGTCCGGGTCGACGCCGGTCAGGACGGTGGGCGGGAACCAGAAGCCAGGGCCTTCGGGAGCCTTGCCGCGGATACCGGGCGCCCGCGGATCGACGTAGGAGCGGACGCGGTCCAGCTGGGTGCGGGAGATCAGCGGGCCCATGTCCGTGGCCGGGTCGGCGGGGTCGCCGACGGTGACCGCCTCGACGGCGGGGGCGAGCAGCTCCAGGAACCGGTCGTAGGCGGTGCGCTGGACAAGGATGCGGGTGCGGGCGCAGCAGTCCTGGCCGGAGTTGTCGAGGAAGGACATGGGGGCGGCTGCCGCGGCGGCCTCCAGGTCGGCGTCGGCGAAGACGATGTTGGGACTCTTGCCGCCGAGTTCGAGGGTGACGCGCTTGAGGAGGGCCGAGCCCTTGGCGAGCACCTGCTTGCCGACGGCCGTCGATCCGGTGAAGACGATCTTCGCCACGCCGGGGTGCCCGACGAGGGCGTCGCCCGCGACCGGACCGTGGCCGGGGAGCACCTGGAAGAGGCCCTCGGGCAGGCCCGCCTCCAGGGCGAGTTCGGCCAGGCGCAGCGCGGTCAGCGGGGTCGTCTCGGCGGGCTTCAGGATCACGGCGTTGCCCGCCGCGAGGGCCGGTGCGGTGCCCCAGGCCGCGATCGGCATGGGGAAGTTCCAGGGCGCGATGACGCCGACCACGCCGAGCGGTTCGAGGATCGTGACGTCGAGACCGCCCGGCACCGGGATCTGCCGCCCGGTCAGCCGCTCCACTCCCCCGGCCGCGTAGTCGAGCAGGTCGCGGACGTTGCCGGCCTCCCAGCGCGCGTTGCCGATCACATGACCGGCCTCGCGGACCTCCGACTGGGCCAGTTCTTCCAGGTGTTCGTCCACCACGACGGCGAACCGGCGCAGCAGTCGGGCGCGTTCACCGGGGGCCAGGGCGGCCCATCCGGCCTGCGCCCGGGTGGCCCGCAGGACCGCCGCGTCCACGTCCCGCGGTGTGGCGGCGGGGACTGAAGCGATGACCTCCTCCGTCGCGGGGTCGAGCACGTCGAGCAGTCGGGACACCTGATGCCTCACAGACGTTCGAAGGAGCGGCGCAGCTCCCAGTCGGTCACCGCGGCGTCGAAGGCCTTCAGCTCGACGCGCGCCATGTTGCGGTAGTGCGCGACCACCTCGTCGCCGAAGGCCGCCCGGGCGATCGGGCTGTTCTCCCACAGCTCGGCCGCCTCGCGCAGAGTGGCCGGCACCTGTGCGAAGCCGGCGGTGTACGCGTTGCCGGGGCATGCCTCGGGCAGTTCCAGTTTCTGCTCGACGCCGTACAGACCCGCCGCCACCATGCCGGCGACAGCGAGGTACGGGTTGACGTCGCCGCCGGGCAGCCGGTTCTCGAAGCGCAGCGAGCGTCCGTGGCCGACGACCCGCAGCGCGCAGGTGCGGTTGTCGTGGCCCCAGGCGACGGCGGTCGGGGCGAACGATCCCGGCTGGAAGCGCTTGTAGGAGTTGACGTGCGGCGCGTAGAGCAGCGAGAAGTCCCGCAGCGCGGCGAGCTGACCGGCGAGGAAGTGCCGCATGAGCTCGGACATCCCGTCGTCGCCGGGCATCACGGAGCGGCCCTTGTCGTCGGCGAGCGACAGATGGATGTGGCACGAGTTGCCCTCGCGCTCGTCGTACTTGGCCATGAAGGTGATCGCCATGCCCTCCTGGGCGGCGATCTCCTTGGCGCCGGTCTTGTAGATCGCGTGCTGGTCGCAGGTGACGAGGGCCTCGTCGTAGCGGAAGACGATCTCGTGCTGGCCCGGGTTGCACTCGCCCTTGGCGGACTCGACGGTCATGCCGGCGCCGGTCATGTCGTTGCGGATGCGGCGCAGCAGGGGCTCGATGCGGCCGGTGCCGAGGACCGAGTAGTCGATGTTGTACTGGTTGGCCGGGGTGAGCCCGCGGTAGCCGGCGTCCCAGGCCTGCTCGTAGGTGTCCCGGAAGACGATGAACTCCAGCTCGGTGCCGGCCTGCGCGCTCAGGCCCCGTTCGGCGAGGCGGTCCAGCTGGCGGCGCAGGATCTGCCGGGGCGCGGCCACGACCGGTGAGCCGTCGGACCAGGCGAGGTCGGCCATCAGCATGACGGTGGCGGCGTTCCACGGGACGCGGCGCAGGGTGCTCAGGTCGGGATGGAGGGCGAAGTCGCCGTAGCCGCGGTCCCAGGAGGACATCTCGTAGCCGTCGACGGTGTTCATCTCGATGTCGACGGCGAGGAGGTAGTTGCAGCCCTCGGTGCCGTGCTCCAGCACCTCGTCGAGGAAGAAGCGCGCGGCGAACCGCTTGCCCTGCAGACGCCCCTGCATGTCGGGGAAGGCCAGGACGACGGTGTCGATCTCGCCGCCCGCGACGAGGGCGTGCAGTTCCTCGACGCCGAGCGGGGGTGTGCGGTCTGCCACGGGAGGGCCTCCTTGGGGCTTCTTCCGTCGTCTGCCGGCTGCTGTGCCTTCTGCCGGCCTGGCCGGGAGCCATAAGGTATTGCCGAGAACCATTGCTTGGGAAGGGGGCGCGGCAGGATGGCGCTGGATCCGGTGAACCCCGGCGGCGGCACCGGTGACCGGCTGGCACCGGTGCTCCGGCCCGTGCGGGCGGGCAACGGCTTCGAGGAGGCGCTGGAGCAGATCCTGCAGGTCCTCCGGCTGGGGCTGGTGCCCGGCGGAGAGCGGCTGCCCGCCGAGCGGGAGCTCGCCGAGCGGCTCGGGATCAGCCGGGTGACGCTGCGCGAGGTCCTGAAGGTGCTCCAGGACCAGGGGCTGGTGGAGGCACGGCGGGGGCGGTACGGCGGGACGTTCGTGCTGCCGCGCGCGGACGCCGGCGGCGAGGACGAGCTGCGGCGGCGGGTGGCGGGGGTCGACATCGAGGACGTGCTGCGCTTCCGCGAGGTGCTGGAGGTGGGCGCGGCCGGGCTGTGCGCGGCGCACGGGCTCACGGACCGGCAGGCGCGGCGGCTGCGTGAGGCGCTGGCGGCGACGCAGGAGGCTCCGCTGGCCGACTACCGGCGGCTGGACACGCTGCTGCACCTCACGCTCGCCGAGCTGTCCGGGTCGCCGACGCTGACCGCGCAGTACGCGGCCGTGCGGGCCACGGTCAACGACCTGCTGGACTGCATCCCGCTGCTGGTGCGCAACCTGGAGCACTCGCAGCGTCAGCACGCCGCCGTGGTGGAGGCGGTGCTCGACGGGGACGCGGACGCGGCGCGGGAGATCATGCGGGAGCACTGCGGGGGGACGGCGGCGCTGTTGCGCGGGTTCCTGACCTGATCCGGGCGGCGGCCGCCGTGCCGGGCGGCGTTCACCGCGGATCGACGCACGGGTCTTGCTTTTCCCTGCCCGGCCGCACAAAGGTGTGCAACCACTCCATTGAGCCGGCGGCCGGTGAACGGCCGCGGCGCCTCAGTCGACCCGTCCTCCGTGTCCGCCGCCCCCTGGGGAGCCGTCCATGACCGTCGATCCCGCAACACCGCCCAACGCCCCCGAGACGGACGACTACCTGGAACGCCGGGCACTGCGCCGCGGCAGCGCCGGCTGGCTGCTGCTGACCGGCCTCGGCGTCGCCTACGTCGTCTCCGGCGACTACTCGGGCTGGAACTTCGGCCTGGCGGAGGGCGGCTTCGGCGGCCTGGCCGTCGCCATGCTGCTCATGGGCGCCATGTACACCTGCATGGTCTTCGCCCTCGCCGAGCTCTCCTCGATCCTTCCCACGGCGGGCGGCGGCTACGGCTTCGCCCGCCGCGCCCTCGGCCCGTGGGGAGGCTTCCTGACGGGCACGGCGATCCTCATCGAGTACATCCTGGCGCCCGCCGCCATCGTCATCTTCATCGGTGACTACGTCGAGTCGCTCGGCCTGTTCGGCCTGGAGTCCGGCTGGCCGATGTACCTGGTCTGCTTCGCGATCTTCCTCGGCATCCATCTGTGGGGCGTGGGCGAGGCCCTGCGCTTCAGCTTCGTCGTCACGGGCATCGCGGTGGCCGCGCTGATCGTGTTCGCGGTGGCGGCCCTGCCCTCCTTCGACTTCTCCTCGCTCGACGACATCCCGGTGGACCCCGGCGCGCTCGGCGCGAACTCCTGGCTGCCCATGGGCCTGCTCGGCATCTGGGCGGCGTTCCCGTTCGGCATGTGGTTCTTCCTCGGCGTCGAGGGCGTGCCGCTGGCCGCCGAGGAGACCCGGGACCCCGCCCGCACGCTGCCGAAGGCGATCCGCTGGTCCATGGGCATCCTGGTGGTCCTGGCGGTGGTCACCTTCTTCGCGGCGGCCGGCGCGCGCGGTTCCGCGGCGGTCCAGGACGCGGGCAACCCGCTGGTGGAGGCGCTCCAGCCGGACGGCGAGGCGACCGCGCTCAGCCGGATCGTGAACTACGCCGGTCTCGCGGGTCTGGTGGCCTCGTTCTTCTCCCTGATCTACGCCGGCTCGCGCCAGTTGTTCGCGCTCTCCCGAGCGGGCTACCTGCCGCGGTTCCTGTCGCTGACGAGCAGCCGCAAGGCCCCGTACCTGGGACTGCTGGTGCCGGGGGCGATCGGCTTCGGCCTGGCCGCCGCTACGGGCGACGGTGCCCGGCTGCTGAACGTCGCGGTCTTCGGCGCGACGATCAGCTACGCGCTGATGTCCCTGTCCCACATCGTGCTGCGCCGCCGCGAGCCCGGTCTGCCCCGGCCGTACCGGACGCCCGGCGGTGTGCTGACGTCCTCCGTGGCCCTGGTCCTGGCCTGCGCGGCGCTGGTGGCCACGTTCCTGGTCGACGTCACCGCCGCGTTCATCGCGCTCGGCGTGTACGTCGTGGCCGTGGCCTACTTCGGCCTCTACAGCCGCAAGCGGCTGGTGGCGAAGGCGCCGGAGGAGGAATTCGCGGCCCTGGCCGCGGCCGAGGCAGAGTTGGTCAGGGACTGAGAGCACCGGTCCCGCGACACGAGGGAGCGCAGGGTGACACGACCGCTGATCGGCGTCAGCACCTACCTGGAGGCGGGCGCGCGCTGGGGTGTGTGGGAGCTGGACGCGGCCCTGCTCCCGGCGGCCTATCCACGGCTGGTGCAGCGGGCGGGCGGGCTGGCCGCGATGCTGCCGCCGGACGATCCGGAGCACGCGGCGGCGGCGGTCGCCCGTCTGGACGGCCTGGTCGTCGCGGGCGGGCCCGACGTCGACCCGGCGCGCTACGGCGCGGAGCGCGACCCGCGCACCGGCCCGCCCGCCCGGGCTCGCGACACCTGGGAACTCGCGCTGATCGGCGCCGCGCTGGCGGCACGGGTGCCGCTGCTCGGCATCTGCCGGGGGATGCAGCTGCTCAACGTCGCCCTCGGCGGCACCCTCGTGCAGCATCTCGACGGACACGCGCAGGCCGTCGGGGTCTTCGGCGGCCACGCCGTCAAGCCGGTCCCGGGGACCCGGTACGCCGGTGCCGTGCCGGAGGAGGCGACCGTACCGACGTACCACCACCAGTCCGTGGACCGGCTCGGCACGGGTCTGGTCGCTACGGCCCACGCCGCGGACGGGACCGTGGAGGCCCTCGAACTGCCGGGCGAGCACTGGGTGCTGGGGGTGCAGTGGCATCCGGAGATGGGTGAGGACCTGCGGGTGATGCGGGCGCTGGTCGCGGCGTCGGGGTGACCGGCGGCGCGCCCGCCGCTCACCTCCCCTGCGGCGGGTTCCGCGTCAGCCCGAGCAGTTCCCGCGCCGGCCCCGCCGGCCGGTGGCCCGTGCGCCACACGGCCCGCAGCTCACGGCGCAGCGGCACGCCGTCAACGGGGACGCTCACCAGGCGCCGGGTCGCGAGTTCCTCGCCGACCGCCAGTTCGCTGAGCACGGCCGGTCCCGCGCCACCGACCGCCGACGCCTTCACCGCGGTCGTGGAGGACACCTCGATCAGGGGACGGGCCAGGCCGCCCAGGGCCGCGTCGAGGACCTGACGGGTGCCCGAGCCCTTCTCCCGCAGGACCAGCGGGGTCGCCGCCAGCTCCTCCGCCGGCAGCGGGCGGCGCCGGCGGGCCCAAGGGTGGCCCGGTGCCGTCACGACGACGAGGTGGTCATGGGCGACGACCACCGAGTCCAGCCCCGCCGGTACCGTCAGCCCCTCCACGAAACCGAGGTCGGCCTCGTCGGACAGGAGCCGCTGCGCGACGGCCGCCGAGTTGCCCGCGAGCAGCGACACCGCCGTGTCGGGACACTCCACGCGCAGCGCCAGCAGCCAGCCCGGCAGCAGGTACTCGGCGATGGTCATGCTGGCCGCGACCCGCAGCCGCGAGTCCCGCCGGTCCCGCAGCGCCTGCGCCCCCACGTCGAAGGCGGCCGCGGCCTCCACGATCCGCCGCGCCCAGTCCGTCACCAGCACACCGGCGTCGGTGAGCCGGGAGCCGCGCGGTGATCGGTCCACCAGCGCCACCCCCAACTGCCGCTCCATGGAGCGGATCCTGCTGCTCGCCGCGGGCTGCGTGACACCGACCTCCCGGGCCGCCGCGCCCAGGCTCCCCAGCCGCGCCACGGCCAGCAGCAGTTCCAGCGCCCCGAGATCCGGGACCCTATGCGCCAGCGAACCGACCCCCGGAGGCGTCCGTCCGTTTCCCTGCCCCTCAGCCGCGCTCATAACCCCACCTTATGTCCCCATAGAGACAAGGTCCCTGGTGGTGGGCCCGGACCGACGGGACGGTGACGGCATGGTCACCACCACCCACCCGCTGCCGCGCCCCACCGGGCGTGCCCGCGCCGTCCGTCACCTCGGACCGAACTGGTACTCCTGCGTGATGGGCACCGCCGTCGTCGCCACCGCCGGCGCCGCGCTCCCCGTACGGCTCCCGGGCCTGCGCACGGCCTGCGCGGGCGTCTGGGCGCTGTCCCTGGTCCTGCTGGCCGCCTTGCTCCTCGCGCGGGCCCTGCACTGGATCCACCACCGCGACCAGGCGCGCGCCCACCTCCTGGACCCGGCGATGGCGCCCTTCCACGGCTGCGCGGCGATGGCCCTGGTAGCGGTCGGAGCCGCCACGGTCACCGTGGGCCGGGACTGGATCGGCACCGGGGCGGCCGCGGCGCTGGACGCCGTGCTGTTCACGGCCGGGACGGTCCTCGGGCTGACGGTCGCCGTCGCCGTGCCGTACCTGCTGGCCGCGCACGGCCGGCTCGATCGACGGCAGGCGACCCCGGTGTGGTTGCTGCCACTGGTGGCTCCCATGGTCTCCGCGGCCGCCGGGCCGCTGCTCGTGCCGTACCTGCCGCACGGTCCGGTACGGACGGTGCTGCCGTACGCCTGCGCGGTGATGGCCGTGCTGAGCCTGCTCGCCACCCTGCTCGCGCTGCCCGTCGTCTTCGCGCGCCTGCTCACCGCGGGCCCGCTGCCGCTCGCCCTCACGCCGACGCTGTTCCTGGTGCTGGGCCCGCTGGGGCAGTCGACGACCGCCGTCGGCACCATCGTGGACGCCGCGCCCTTCGGCGACGGCGTCCTCGTCGCGCTGTACGGCGTGCCCGTGCTGGGCTTCGCCCTGCTGTGGGCCGCGTCGGCGACCGTGCTGGTACTGCGGGCCCGTCGCGGGGGGATGCGTTTCTCGATGACGTGGTGGGCGTTCACCTTCCCCGTCGGCACCTGCGTGACCGGCGCCGAGGCCCTCGGGCGGCACACGGGCCTGGACGCCTTCGACTGGCTCGCGACGGGTCTGTACGTCGTCCTGGTCGCCGCCTGGGCCGCCGTCGCCGTGCGCACGGCGCGCGGGCTGCTCAGCTCAGAGCTGCCCGCAGGGCCTCGCCCAGCACCCGCGGCGCCTCGCCGAGCGACGGTCCGTACCACGTCAGGTGCCGTCCGCTGACGAGCGCGCAGGGCAGCCCCTCGAATGCGTCCGGGCCGTCGTCGGCCGTGAAGCGGTACGGCTCGTCCGGCAGGACCACCACGTCGGGAGCGGCGGCGCGCAGGGCGTCGAGGGAAACCCTCGGGTAGCGGTCCGCGTGGTCCGCGTAGCGGTGGTCGACGCCCAGGCGGGCCAGGACGTCCCCCGCGAAGGTGGCGCGGCCCAGCACCATCCAGGGCCGCCGCCAGATCGGCACGACGGCCGTCAGCCGCGCCCCCGGGACCGGGAGCCGCGCCCAGGCGGCCTCCGCGTCCCGCAGCCACGCCGGGCGCGTCCCGGCGCCGCACGCGTCCAGGACGCGCGCCAGCTCCCCGAAGCCCTGCGGCACGTCCCGCACCTCGGTCACCAGCACGTCCACGCCGGCCGCGCGCAGGGCGTCGAGGTCGGCGGCCCGGTTCTCCTCCTCGTTGGCGACCACCAGGTCGGGGGCGAGGTCGAGGACCCGGCCGACGTCGGGGTTCTTGGTGCCGCCGACACGGGTGACGTCCAGGCCCGCCGGGTGGGCGCACCAGTCGGTGGCGCCGACCAGGACCCCGGGAACGGACACCGCGACGGCCTCCGTCAGGGAGGGCACCAGGGAGACGACGCGCGCGGTCAGCGGTGCCGGTCCTGGACGGCCTCGATGTGCTCGGCGACGGCGACCACCAGCACGCGGGTGTCCGGCACGGTCGCCCGCCAGCGGTGGCGCACGCCCCCGGTGAGGTACAGGGTGTCGCCGCGGCCGAGGCGGTACGCGCGGCCCTCCGCCTCGATCTCGACCGCGCCGTCGGCGACGTACAGCAACTGGTCGTTGCGGTACTGGATCTCACGACCCGCCTCGTGGTCGCCGGTGAACTCCGAGGCGTGCATCTGGTGATGACCTCGCACGAGGGAGCGCACCTGCGGATACAGGCCCTGGTCCACGGTGTCGGCGCGCACCACGTCGACGCTGCACGCCGGGTCGGCGGCGGCGAGGAGTTCCACGGCGGTGGTGCGCAGGGCGTCGGCGACCTTCTCCAGGGAGCTCTGACTGGGCCGCGCCCGGTCGTTCTCGACCTGGCTCAGGAAGGGCACCGAAAGGCCGCTGCGGTCGGCCACGACGGCGAGGGTGAGCTCCAGGGCGCGGCGGCGGCGCCGTACGGCGGCACCCACCCGAAGGGGCTGTTCTTTGTGGTCGCCCATCGCTCCGGCTCCCTCCTTCGCTCGTCGGCCGCTCGTCGTACGCCGCTGTCCGGGCGCACTCCTTTCTGATGAGTTCTCTGCACCCTATGCATGTTCGGCAAACCGTTTCACGCGGCCGTCACATCGCGGTCACGCGGCGTGCCCCGGGACCTCACAGTTCGCGCCACCGGAACGGCCTCGCGGCGTCGCCCGCCACGGCCTCCTCCTTCACGGCGAACGCCCTGGCCGGCGGGCCGGACTCCGCCTCGCGCCCCAGGACCGGGGCAGCACGCCCGCGAGCCCGATCCTCGATCACTACGAGCGTCCCGCTGTTCGGTTCAATGCGCGACCGGTCGCCGATGTTCCCGCCGCGGACCCTTGGCCGGCAAGGGGCCCGAGGCCCGGCGCCCCGCGCGCGGTGCGGTGCGGTCGGCGTCGCGGGGCTCGGGCGGTGGGTGGCGCTGCGTGGTTGTCCGGATCCTTTTCGTGCCCGGAGGGTGCACGCCGCGTGCCCGGGATGCCACGAGGGGTGGGCGTGACGCCCGCACACGCGCGTGCGTGTACGTCGCCGCCCACCCCTCGCCCCGGCGGCCGGACCGGTCAGGTCGACCGGCCGCCCGGCTCCTTCACTCCCCCACCGGCGCCCACTTGTCGACCAGCCCGGGGTTCTGCTTCAGCCAGGTGCGCACGGCCTCCTGCTCCTGCCCCTTGCCGGCCTTCTGGATCCGCGCCTCCAGTCCGGTGAGCTGCCGCTCCGTCATGGAGAAGTCCCGCAGCCACCGGCCGACCTCGGGGTTGTCGGCGGCGAAGCCCTTGCGGGAGAGGGTGTGCACGCCGTCGCCCTCGCCCCAGGCGCCCTTCGGGTCCTTGAGCTTCTTCAGGTCGTAGTCGCTGTACGCCCAGTGCGGCGACCAGAGAGTGACGACGATCGGCTGCTTCTTGGCGTACGCCCGCTTGAGCTCGGCGAGCATCGCGGGGGTGGAGCCGTCGACCACCTCGTAGGAGCCCTGGAGCCCGTACTCCCCCAGCACCTTGTCCTTGAGCATGCCCATCATCCCGGCGCTCGGCTCGATGCCGACGATCCTGCCGTCGAGGTCGGAGGCGTGGCTCTTCAGGTCCTCCAGGGAGTTCACGTCCTTCATGTAGGACGGGACGCTCAGCTCCAGGGAGGTGGGACCGAACCACGAACCGAGGTCGTCGAGCTGCTTGCCGTACTTCTTCCAGTACTCGGCGTGCGTGGTGGGCAGCCAGGAGTCGGTCTGGAAGTCGACCTGGCCCGTGGCGAGGCCGGTGTAGAGCGGTCCGGCCGTGTACTGCGTGGCGGTGACCTCGAAACCGCGCCGCTCCAGGAGCTCCTTCCACAGGAACGTGGAGGCGATGCCCTCGTCCCAGGGGATGTAGCCGAGCTTGATCTCCTTGCCCTTGCCGACGTCCGTGGCCGAGGCCTGGGCGGTGCCGGCGGAGGAGCCGAAGACGCCCATGCCCCCGGCGACCAGGGCGAGCACGACCACGCCGACGACCGCGACGACGGGACGGGGACGGTGCTCCCACACCCGGCGGTCGCCCGCGGCTCGGGCCCGGGCGGCGGCCCGGCGGCCCAGCGGGGAGATCTGCTCGCCGAGCGCGCCGGTGATCCGGTCCAGGTAGATGGCGAGGACGACGATGCCGAGACCCGCCTCGAAGCCGAGGCCGATGTCGAGCCGGCCGATCGCCTCGTTGACGGCGCCGCCGAGGCCGCCGGTGCCGACCATGCCGGCGATGACCACCATCGACAGACCGAGCATGATCACCTGGTTGACGCCCGCCATGATGGTCGGCAGGGCGAGGGGCAGCTGCACCCGCAGCAGGGTGTCGCGGGGCCTGGTGCCGAACGCCTCGGCGGCCTCCACGAGTTCGGCGTCGACCTGGCGGATGCCCAGTTCGGTCATCCGGACACCGGGCGCGAGGGCGAAGATCAGCGTCGCCACCACGCCGGCCGGCACGCCCATGCCGAAGAACAGGATCGCCGGGATCAGCAGCACCATCGACGGCATCGTCTGGAGCAGGTCCAGCACCGGCCGGACGAACGCGCTCACGGTCTTGGAGCGTGCGGACCAGATGCCGAGGGGTATGGAGATCACCAGGGCGATCACGGTCGCCACGATCACCAGGGCCAGCGTCGACATGGCCTGTTCCCACAGGTCCAGCGAGTCGACGAGGGCGAAGCCGGCGAAGGCCAGGACGCCGCCCGGCAGGCCGCGCAGCCACCAGGCGAGCACCGCGAGGATGCCGGCCAGGAGCAGCGGCTCCGGGGCGGTGAGCACCTCGCTGATGACGTCGTACATGCCCTCGACCACGGCCTTGACCGCGTCGAAGAGCCAGGCGAGGTGGGTGACGAGCCAGGCGACGCCGGAGTCGACCCAGTCACCGAGACGCAGCCTAGGCATCGGCGGTCACCGCCTTCGCGCGCGGCTGGTCGCAGGGCACGGGAGGTGCGCCCCGCTCGTCGCCGAGGAAGCCGACCAGGCGCTGCCTGGGCACCACTCCGACGAGCTCGCGCCCCCTGCCGAGCACGGCGACGGGGTGCGCCACCCGGGCGCTGATCGCGCACAGCTCGGTGAACGGGGTGTCGGGCGTCGCGGTCTCACAGGCGCAGTCGGCCTCGTCGCCGCGGACGTCGCCGTCCATGACGGCACCCGCGGTCAGCACCCGGGAGCGGTCGACGTCCGCGATGAAGGAGGCGACGTAGTCGTTCGCGGGACGCAGCAGGATGTCCTCGGCGGTGCCGGTCTGCACGATCCGGCCGTCGCGCATGACGGCGATCCGGTCGCCCAGGCGCATGGCCTCGTTCAGGTCGTGGGTGATGAAGACGATGGTCTTCCTCAGCGTGCGCTGGAGCTCCAGCAGCTGGTCCTGCATGTCGCGGCGGATCAGCGGATCCAGCGCGCTGAAGGACTCGTCCATCAGGAGCACGTCGGCGTCGGTGGCGAGCGCACGGGCGAGGCCGACGCGCTGCTGCATACCGCCGGACAGCTCGTCCGGCCAGGACTTCCCCCAGCCGTCCAGTCCGCACAGCGCGAGCGCCTCACCGGCCCGGCGCTCGCGCTCGCCGCGCGGCACGCCCTGCACGGCCAGGCCGTAGGCGGCGTTCTCCAGGACGCTGCGGTGCGGGAACAGCGCGAAGTGCTGGAAGACCATGCTGATCTTCTTCGCGCGGACCTCTCGCAGCTCGCGGTCGGCGAGCGCCGTCAGGTCCTGGCCGTCGAAGGCGACGGTTCCGGCGGTGGGCTCCAGCAGGCCGTTGAGCATGCGCAGCAGGGTGGACTTGCCGGACCCCGACAGGCCCATCACGACGAAGATCTCGCCCGGTTCCACGGTGAAGGACGCGTCGATCACGGCGGCGGTGGTGCCGTCGCCCCGCAACTCCTCCCTGTCCGCTCCCTCGCGGAGCCGGTCCACTGCCTCGTCCGGTCGTCTGCCGAACACCTTGTAGAGATGCTGGGCCTCAAGCCTGGCTGACACGCGAACCTCTTGTCTCGAAGGCGATGATCGGAGACGAACGGCCGTAGTGCCGCAAACGGTTGAAAGCGCAACCGGACTCGCTCCGAGCCCGCGCCTGCCCAGAGGCGTCCCGGGCAAACACGACCGTGATCGGCTTCACAGGGGGTTCACGACTGCCACGCCCCGGTCATGACGGGGTGACTGTCGGTGGGGTACGGCATGATGCGGACGTGACCGGACGACTGATGCTCCTCGACACCGCCTCGCTCTACTTCCGCGCCTACTTCGGCGTACCGGACTCGGTGAGGGCACCGGACGGCACTCCCGTGAACGCCGTACGCGGACTGCTCGACTTCATCGAGCGGCTCGTCAGGGACCACCGGCCCACGCACCTGGTGGCGTGCATGGACGCCGACTGGCGTCCGCAGTGGCGGGTCGACCTGATCCCCTCGTACAAGGCGCACCGGGTCGCCGAGGAGCACGAGGGCGGACCGGACGAGGAGCAGGTGCCGGACACGCTGTCACCGCAGGTGCCGGTGATCGAGGCGGTCCTGGACGCGCTCGGCATCGCGCGCGTCGGGGTCGAGGGGTACGAGGCGGACGACGTCATCGGCACGTTCACCGCGCGGGCCACGGGCCCGGTCGACATCGTGACCGGCGACCGCGACCTCTACCAGCTGGTGGACGACGCGCGCGGCGTGCGCGTGCTGTACCCGCTGAAAGGCGTGGGCACCCTCCAGCTCACGGACGAGGCGTGGCTGCGCGAGAAGTACGGCGTCGACGGCGGCGGGTACGCGGACCTGGCCCTGCTGCGCGGCGACCCGAGCGACGGACTTCCGGGCGTGCCGGGCATCGGCGAGAAGACCGCCGCGAAGCTGCTGGCGGAGTTCGGCGACCTGGCCGGAATCCTGGCCGCGGTCGACGACCGGCAGGCGAAGCTGACGCCCACGCAGCGCAAGCGGCTGGACGAGTCGCGGCCCTACCTCGCGGTGGCGCCTACGGTCGTCCGGGTGGCGTCCGACGTGCCGCTGCCGGACGTCGGGACGGCGGTGCCGCGCACACCGCGCGATCCGGCGGCGCTGGAGGCGTTGTCGGCGCGCTGGGGGCTGGGCGGCGCGCTGCAGCGCCTCCTCACCACGCTCGAATCGTGATGATTCCGACATTCGGCCTCATAGACTTGAACATCTGAGAGACGCACTCGAACAGCTGAGAGGCATCGACGGGGCGGGGATGCTAGCTTAGGTAAGCCTAAGTTATTCGGATCAGGGAGGCCGTCATGGCAGATCGTCCGGCCCGCCAGCCGCGCAAGGTCCACTCCGCCCAGGTGGTCCGCACCGAGCGGCTGACCCCGCACATGCAGCGAGTGGTGCTCGGCGGCGACGGTCTCGCCGGGTTCGAGGCGGGTTCGTGCACCGATCACTATGTGAAGCTGCTCTTCCCGAGCGGCGGCGCCACCTATCCGGAGCCCTTCGACCTGCAGCGGATCCGTGAGGACTTCCCCCGCGACCAGTGGCCGGTCACCCGGACGTACACCGTGCGCTCCTGGGACCCCGAAGTGCGCGAACTGACCATGGACTTCGTGCTCCACGGCGACGAGGGTCTGGCCGGCCCCTGGGCGGTGCACGCCCGGCCGGGTGACACCCTGCGCTTCCTCGGCCCCGGCGGCGCCTACGCGCCCGACCTGACCGCCGACTGGCACCTGCTCGCCGGGGACGAGAGCGCGCTGCCCGCGATCGCCGCCGCCCTGGAGTCGCTCCCCGGCGGCGCCGACGTCCGGGCCTTCGTGGAGATCTCCGGGCCCGAGGAGGAGCAGAAGATCGACTCCGACGTGGAGGTCGTCTGGCTGCACCGCGGCGACCGCCCCGTCGGCGAACTGCTGGTCGACGCGGTACGGACACTGGACTGCCCGGAGGGCCGGATGCACGCGTTCGTGCACGGCGAGGCGGCCTTCGTGAAGGAACTGCGCGCGATGCTGCGCCTGGAGCGCCAGGTGCCGCGCGAGGACCTGTCCATCTCCGGCTACTGGCGCCTCGGCCACAACGAGGACGGCTGGCAGGCGTCGAAGCCGGAGTGGAACGCCCGGATCGAGGCGGAGCAGGAGACGGCGGCGGCCGCGGTCTCGGCCGCGTAGACGTACGCCGGCATCCGCTCGCCGCGGAAAGACACATCTGCTGCATGGCCACGCCTTCACCGGCGGAGGAACACTTCTGCGGCGCGGGCACGCCTTCACCGGCGGAGAAACACATCTGCGGCGCGGGCACGCCTTCACCGGCGGAGAAACACATCTGCGGCGCGGGCACACCTTCACCGGCGAAGGAACACTTCTGCGGCATGGGCACACCGTCGCCGAGGACGCACACGTCCACCGCGCACGCACCTTCATGAGGCGGCCGCACCCGGAGAGCCGTCGCCGCTCCGGCGTTCACCGAACACGCCTTCCGGGCGGCCGCCCTCGCCCGAGCGCCTAGGCTGAACAGCTATGACACGCAGGACCCGCGTTCCGCCCTCCCCGTTGCCGCAGCGTGACGGGGTGGACCCGGTGCGGGTCCGGCTGCCCTTCGACGGGGCATGGGCGACCGTGCGCGAGCATCTGGTCGAGCGGCTCTCGGGCGCCGGAGCCGGTGTCGTCGACGGGATGTTCGCGGCGGGGCTGGTCGTCGCGGCCGACGGCACGTCGGTGGCACCGGACGCGGCGTACGAGCCGGGGATGTTCGTGTGGTTCCACCGGGAACTTCCCGCCGAGGTGCGGGTGCCGTTCCCGCTGGAGGTCGCCTACCGCGACGAGCACATCGTCGTCGCCGACAAACCGCACTTCCTCGCCACCACCCCGCGCGGAAGCCACGTCACCGAGACCGCGCTCGCCCGGCTCCGCCGGGAACTGGGGATCTCCACGCTCAGCGCCGCGCACCGGCTGGACCGGCTCACCGCCGGGCTGGTGCTGTTCACGGTGCGCCCCGGGGAACGTGGGGCGTACCAGGGGCTGTTCCAGGACCGGCGGGTGCACAAGGTGTACGAGGCGGTGGCGCCGTATGATCCGGCACTCGCACTGCCCCGGACCCTGCGCAGCCGGATCGTCAAGGAGCGGGGGACGCTGACCGCCCGGGAGGTCGAGGGCGAGCCGAACGCGGTGAGCCGTGTCGAACTGCTCGAGCACCGCGCGGATCTCGCCCGGTACCGGCTGGTGCCCGGCACCGGACAGACCCATCAGCTGCGGGTGCACATGAACGCGCTGGGCGTGCCGATCCTCGGCGATCCCCTGTATCCGGTGGTGACCGATCCCGTGCCGGCCGGTGACTTCCGTCGCCCGCTGCAACTGCTGGCGCGGGAGCTGGAGTTCACCGACCCGGTCACGGGGCTGACGCACGCCTTCCGTAGCGGGCGGACACTGGCGGCCTGGTCCGGGAGCCCGGAGTCGGCCGGTCGGTGGCGGACCGGAGCGGCCGGGTGACCGGCCACTCCTCGCTGACCGGCCACTCCTCGCTGACCGGTCAGTAGCCGCGCCACCAGCGCAGGAAACGCTGCCAGGCCCCCGGCCTCCGGGTGCCGTCCGGTGCCCCGACGGTCTCGGGTCGCGGAGGCGCCCCGGACGCCGCGCCGACGGTGGCCACCGGCTCGCCGGGGGCCGCCACGGGCGCCGCGGCGGGCCCCGGTTCGGGAGCCGGGGTGCCCAACTGCCAGTCGGCGCGCGGGCGGTGCACCGGCTGGAGGCCGGGCTTCTCCATCACCTCCTGCCGCGGCGCGGGTTCGAACCGCACCGGCAGCCCCACCAGATGGCGTGAGGAGATCGACTCGGACCAGTGCAGGTCCTCCTCGTCGCAGTCGAGTTCGACATCGGGCATCCTCATCAGCAGGGCGTCCACACCGATGTCGGCGATCGCGCGGCCGATGTCCTGGCCGGGGCACTCGTGCGGGCCGCCGCCGAAGGCGAGGTGGGAGCGGTTGCCCTGCATGTTGGCCGTCAGGTCGGGCCGCACCCTCGGATCGACGTTGCCCGGTGCCGGAGCGAACAGCAGCCCGTCGCCCTTGCGGATCCGCTGCCCGCCCAGCTCCGTCTCCTGCTTGGCGAAGTAGGCGAAGACCGCGCTGAACGGCGGCTCGTCCCACAGGGACTGCTCGACCGCCTCGGGCACGGTCATCTGCCCGCCGTTGAGCTGGGCCCGGAAGCGCGGGTCGGTGAGCACCACGCGCAGCACGTTGGCCAACAGGTTGGCGGTGGCCTCGTAGGCGGCGATGAGCACGACCCGCAGATGCTCGCGGACCTCGTCGTCGGTGAGGCCGGCCGGGTGGGTCACCAGGTGGCTGGTGAAGTCGTCCTCGGGCTGGGCGCGGCGCTGGGCGGCGAGCCGTCCGAGGGCGTCCACGATGTACTGGTTGCTGGCGATCGCGGTCTCGGTGCCCCTGAGCATGTCGCGGGCGGCGTGCACGATCCGGTCCCCGTACTCGTCCGGCATGCCGAGGATCTCGCACATCACGGCCATCGGCAGATGGTCGGCGTACTGGCCGACCAGGTCCGCCTCCCCCTCCTCGCAGAACCGGTTGACGAGGATCTGGGTGTAGCGGGTGATGTGCCGGCGCAGGCTGCGGAAGTCGATGGTGGAGACGGCGCCGGTGACCGCGCCGCGCAGCCGGAGGTGCTCGTCGCCCTCGGCGTGCGAGCAGATGGGCTGCCAGGCGATGTGCGGCATGAGCGGGTGGTCGGGCTTGACCATGCCCTCCAGCAGCGGGCTCCAGACGCGGCTGTCCCGGGTGAACTGCGTGGGCGAGCGCACCATGTGCAGGTTCTCGGCGTGACCGAGGACCACCCACATCGGTACGTCGTCGTGGAGGAGGACGGGTGCCACCGCGCCGTGCTCGGCGCGGAGTTTCTCGTACAGGGCGCCCAGGTCACGCGCGTCGGGGCCGTAGAGCCGGTGCAGTCCGCCGGGGCCGAGGTCGTGCGCCGGGCAGCCGGGGGGCGGGCTGATGCCGAGGTCGTCCGTGTCTGTGGTGGAGCGGGATTCAGGCGTCACAGCGAGTCGCTTTCGGGAACTGTGGGGGGGCCGTTGTCTGGGCAGGGGGGCTGCGGCGGTGCGGGCGGGTCAGGTCAGCTGTCCCGTCATGGCGAGCGAGTGCAGGAACCGCATCAGCGTCATGAGGACCTCCTTGCTGGAGGCGCGGCGGCGGGCGTCGCACTCCAGGATCGGGATCTCCTCGGGCAGGTCGAGCGCCGCGCGCAGCTCCGGGAGGGGGTGGCGCGGGCCGTCCGGGAAGGTGTTGACGGCGACCACGAACGGCACGCCGCACTCCTCCAGCCGTCCCATGACGTCGAAGCTGACCTCCAGCCGGCGGGTGTCGACGAGGACCACCGCGCCCAGCGCGCCCTCGAACAGCCCGTTCCACAGGAACCAGAAGCGTTCCTGACCGGGCGTGCCGAAGAGGTACAGCACCAGCTGGTCCGTGATGCTGATGCGGCCGAAGTCCATCGCGACGGTGGTGGCCGTCTTGGAGTCGGAGCCGTAGTCGTCGTCGACACCGACGCCTGCCTGCGTCATGGTCTCCTCGGTGGTCAGCGGTTTGATCTCGCTGACCGAGCCGACCATGGTGGTCTTGCCGACACCGAAGCCGCCCACGATGACGATCTTCACCGCGGCCTGTGCCGAGTGCGGGAGATGGTCCTCGGCACGAGGGCCCGGGATGGTCTCAGAGCTTTTGAAGTCCATGCATCACCGCTTCGAGGATGGAACGGTCCGGGAGCGCCTGGCGGAAGACCGGGGCGCGCGCCTGTACGAGTTCGGCCGTCAGCATCTGGGTGAGCAGCACGGTGATCACGCTGAACGGCAGACTGAGGTAGGCCGACAACTCGGCCACGGAGAGCGGGGCGGAGCACAGCCGCAGGACGGCCGCCTGTTCCGGGCTGGTGGACGGCTTCGGCTCGGCGCGTGCCACGATCAGGGTGACCAGGTCGAGTTCCGCGCGGTCGCCGTCCACCTCACCGATCACGAACAGGCGCTCGGGGTTGGAGGGCTTGCCGTCCTTGCCCTCCGGGCCGTCCGTGCCGTCGCCGCCCGCGCCGGCCTCCTGGTCGGAGAGCTGCGGCGGGGGCTCCTGCCGCGGAGCGCGCCGCTTGCGTTTCGGGGGAGTCATACGGCCTTCCCGTTGCGCCGCGGCGGGCTCGTCAGGTGGGGGCCGATCCGGTCGACCAGGTCGCGCATCTGGGCGCTCATCAGACCGGGTTCGGCGACGATGTTGGACAGCACCGCGAGATAGGCGTTGGGTCCCGCGGCCATCAGGTAGAAGTAGCCGCCGTTGACCTCGATGAGGACCATGCGCATCTGGCCGTCGCTGGTCGGGATCTCGTCGGCCACGGCGCTCGCCAGGCTCTGCAGTCCGGCGCAGGCCGCGGCCACCCGGTCGGCGGTGTCCGGGTCACCGCCGTGGCGGGCGATGCGCAGTCCGTCGGCGGAGAGCACCACGATCATCTGAATGCCCGGTACGCCCTTGGCGAGGTCCTGCAGCATCCAGTCGAAGTTCGCTCGGTACGCCATCAGTTGGGGTCCCTCTCGTCGTCGGCCCGGGCACGGGCCGGCTCGTCGGTCGGCTGGGTGGACGAGGGCGGCGTCGGTCGCTTGAGCCCCTCCATGAACGCCTCGACCCACATTCCGGGCGGCGGCTGGTCCTTGTTCTCGGGCTTGGGCTCGGGGGCGCCCCAGACCGGCCGGGGTTCACGTCCCTCCCGCTCCGCGGCCTCGCGTTCGGCCCGCTCGGCGGCGTACTGCTCGGCGATCCGCTGGCTCAGCGGGGTCTTCACCCGGCTGCGGCGCTGCGGCAGGCCGCCCGCGGTCCACTCGGTGACGACCGGGACGTCGTCCTCCATGGAGACCGAGGCGGGGATCTTCGGGCTGGTCGGCCGACGCCGCTTCGGTGGCCGCTTGGGGCCTTCCAGCGCGTCCGGCGAGACGGTGGGCACGGAGGTGGCGCCGATACCGTGGGCGAGTCCGACACCGGGCTCGTCGGTCAGCATGTTGCTGGGCACGATGACCACGGCCCGTACTCCGCCGTAGGCCGAGGAGCGCAGCGCGACCTGCATGTTGTACGTCCGGCACAGGCGGCCCACCACGGCGAGGCCGAGACGCGCGGCGTCTCCGAGGTCCTGGAGGTCGACGCCCGCCTTGGCCCGCTCCAGCATGCCCTCGATGCGCGCGCGGGCCTCCTCGCTGAAGCTGACGCCGGCGTCCTCGATCTCGATGGCGATGCCGGTCTGCACCTGAACGGCCGTGACGTGCACGTCGGTGTGGGGCGGCGAGTAGCGGGTGGCGTTGTCGAAGAGCTCGGCGCAGGCGTGGATGACCGGCTCGACATGGATGCCCTTGACGCTGATGCGGCAGATGTTGTCGAGCTTGATGCGCCGGTACTCCAGGATGCGCGACATCGCGCCGCGCAGCGTGCTGTAGAGGGACACCGGCAGGGGCCACTGCCGTCCCGGACGGCCGCCGCCGAGGACGGAGATGGAGTCGGCGAGGCGGCCGATCAGCGCGTTGCCGTGGTCGATGCGCAGGAGGTCGTCGAAGACCTCGGGGTTGCGGCCGTGGTCCTCCTCCATCTCCCGCAGTTCGTTGGCCTGTTGGTGGACGATCGCCTGGACACGCCGGGCGACGCTGACGAACGAGGCCGCCGCCGAGTCGCGCATGGCCTCCTCGTGGTCGACGATGCGCATCAGCTTCTTCAGCAACTGGCGCTGCGGGTCGGGCATCTCCCGGAAGACCGGGTCGACCAGGCTCAGCTGGCGGATCACCTCGACGGCGGAGACACCGCCCGCCATCCGCCGCAGCGCGGTGGGCACGACCTCCTCGCCGAAGCGGGCCCAGTCCTCGTGGTGGGCGGCGATACGCCGCTCCAGCGACGCGCTGTGACGGGCGTGCTCGGCCTGCGCGTCCCGCAGCGCGCGACCGCGGCGCGCCGCCTCGGCCGCCGCGGCGATCACCAGCAGTGTCGCGACGATGCCGCACACGGCGACCGCGGTCCGGGCCGAGGGCGTCACCAGCGCGACGGCGGCTCCGGTCGCCGCGGCCATCAGTATCGCCGGGAGCAACAGCACGCGCGCGTAGGGAAGTTCACGGCGTGCGGGTGGGGATTGAACACTCACCATGTGGGCCCTCTGAAAGCAGTCGGCGGGGAGTCTGAGGAGCTTGTGGGGGTATGCGTCATGGGACTGTTGGGATCATCAGGATTTTTGGGAACAAGCGCACGAATACACCGCAACCTGGTGCGCTGCGGGCGAGCTTAGTCCGACCGGATCATCGCCGTGTCATATTCGGCAAGCGCCTGAAACGGGGCATGCGACAGGAGTACGCTCAGCCCCATTTACACGCTGAGATCACATACGAACACGGTGTGTAGTGGCGTACGGGCATACGAAAACCCCTCATCGTGAGGGGTCGAAGGGCGGTCCGCCGCCTCAGGAGCGGGGCGGGGTGCCGGGCTCCCCGGCACACCCCGCACCCGCCCGGTGTCACATCACCCCACCGACGAGTAGGCGACCACTCCCCGCAGCAGCCCTTCGACGGCCTTGCGCGCGTTCTTCACCACGGTCGACCCCTGCGGCGCCGCCGCGCTGATCTGCCCCAGCACGTCGATGACCTGCTTGCACCACCGCACGAAGTCGCCCGCCGGCATCTCCGCCTCGCGCAGCACCTCGTCGAGCCCCTTCCCGGAGGCCCACATGTAGGCGGCCCAGGCGAAGCCGAGGTCCGGCTCCCGCTGGCCGACCCCCTCGGTCTGCGTGATCCGGAAGTCCTCCTCCAGCGCGTCCAGCCGCCCCCAGATCCGCACCATCTCGCCGAGCGCGGCCTTCGCGGCGCCCGACGGCAGCTTGGGCGCCATCGCGTCGTCACCGGCCCGCGCCTCGAACACCAACGCCGAGACGCACGCGGCCAGTTCCGCCGGAGCCAGCCCTTCCCAGACCCCCTCGCGCAGACACTCGCTGGCGAGCAGGTCCAGCTCGCCGTAGAGCCGCGCCAGCCGCTTGCCGTGCTCGGTGACCTCGTCGTCGCGCAGATAGTCAAGCTCGGTCAGCAGCGCGACGATCCGGTCGAACGTCCGGGCGATCGTGTTCGTGCGTCCCTCGATGCGCCGCTCCAGCTGCGAGGTGTCCCGCATCAGCCGGTGGTAGCGCTCCGCCCAGCGGGCATGGTCCTCACGGTCGTTGCACCCGTGACACGGATGGGCCCGCAGCGCCGCCCGCAGCCGCGCGATCTCCCGGTCGTCCGCGGCCTGCGAACGCCGCTTGCGCTGCCGCTCGGGCGCGATGTGACCGGCCTTGCTGCGCAACGCCGACGCCAGATCCCGCCGCGACTGCGGCGAGCGCGGATTGAAGGACTTCGGGATCCGCATCCGCTCCAGCGCCTCGACCGGCACCGGGAAGTCGATCGACGCCAGACGCTTGACCTGCCGCTCCGACGTCAGCACCAGGGGCCGCGGCCCGTCGTTGTGCTCGAAACCCCGGTGGCCGTTGGACCGGCCGGCCGGCAGCCCGGGATCCAGCACCAGCGCCAGTCCGGCGTACTTCCCGGTCGGCACATGGATGACATCGCCCGGCCGCAGCCTCTCCAGTGCGACGGCCGCCTCGGCCCGCCGGTCGGAGACGCCCTGGCGCGCCAACTCGGTCTCGCGGTCCTTCAGCTCGCGCCGCAGCCGCGCGTACTCCTCGAAGTCCCCGAGGTGGCAGGTCATCGACTCCTTGTAGCCCTCCAGCCCCTCCTCGTTGCGCTGCACCTGGCGGGAGATGCCCACGACCGACTTGTCGGCCTGGAACTGCGCGAACGAGGTCTCCAGCAGCTCCCGCGAGCGATGCCGCCCGAACTGCTCGACCAGGTTGACCGCCATGTTGTACGACGGCTTGAAGCTGGACTTCAGCGGATACGTGCGCGTCCCGGCCAGTCCCGCGAGGTGGTCGGGGTTCATCGCCCGCTGCCACAGCACCACGGCGTGACCCTCGACGTCGATGCCGCGCCGCCCCGCACGCCCCGTCAACTGCGTGTACTCGCCCGGGGTGATGTCGGCGTGCTGCTCACCGTTCCATTTGACGAGCTTCTCCAACACCACCGACCGGGCGGGCATGTTGATACCCAGGGCCAGCGTCTCGGTGGCGAAGACGGCCTTCACCAGCCCGCGGACGAACAGTTCCTCGACGACCTCCTTGAAGGTCGGGAGCATGCCCGCGTGGTGGGCGGCGATACCGCGCTCCAGGCCCTCCAGCCACTCGTAGTAGCCGAGCACGTGCAGGTCCTCGGCCGGGATGGAGGAGGTGCGCTCCTCCACCAGCGCCCGGACCCGCTCCCGGGCCTCCTCGTCGTTGAGTCGCAGCCCGGCGTGCAGGCACTGCTGGACGGCGGCCTCGCACGCGGCACGGCTGAAGATGAACGTGATCGCGGGCAGCAGCCCCTCCGCGTCCAGCCGTTCTATGACCTCGGGGCGGCTCGGCGTCCAGATCCGCGAACGCTGCCTGCGCTCCCGCTCCCGGTCGGCCTCGCGCATCGCGCGGCCCCGCCTGCGGTCCTGGTACGACGGCCGGCTCGCCTCCATGCGCGCCATCCGCGTGAGGTCGGGGTTGACCGCCCTGCGCTGGCCCTCGCCCTCCTCGAAGAGGTCGTACATCCGGCGCCCGGCGAGCACGTGCTGGAACAGCGGCACGGGCCGGTGTTCGGAGACGATCACCTCGGTGTCGCCGCGGACGGTGTCGAGCCAGTCGCCGAACTCCTCCGCGTTGGACACGGTCGCGGACAGCGACACCAGCGTCACCGACTCGGGAAGGTGGATGATCACCTCTTCCCAGACGGCGCCCCGGAACCGGTCGGAGAGGTAGTGGACCTCGTCCATGACCACGTAGCCGAGGCCGAGCAACGTCTGCGAGCCCGCGTAGAGCATGTTCCGCAGCACCTCGGTGGTCATCACGACCACCGGGGCGTCGGAGTTGACGCTGTTGTCGCCCGTCAGGAGGCCGACCTTGTCGGCGCCGTAGCGCCGGCACAGGTCGTTGTACTTCTGGTTCGACAGCGCCTTGATGGGCGTGGTGTAGAAGCACTTCCTGCCCTGTTCGAGGGCGAGGTGGACGGCGAACTCGCCGACGATCGTCTTGCCGGAGCCGGTGGGCGCCGCGACCAGCACGCCCTTGCCCGTCTCGAGTGCCTCACAGGCCTCGATCTGGAAGGGGTCGAGGCCGAAGTCGTACATCTCGCGGAAGGACGCGAGCGCTGTGGCCTGCTCGGCGGCGCGCCGACGCGCCGCCACGTACCGCTCGGCCGGGGAGAGGTCCTCAGTCATCGTGCTTTCGAGCGTACCGGCCCGCACCGACAACAGGACGATCATTATCCGGATCCGCCGCGGTGGACCCGGTGATCGCCGCAGCTCAGCGCCCGACCACGCGCACCGCCCCCGGAACGCACCGCACGCTCAGCGGCAGCGGGCCCAGCGGTTCCCCGTCGGCGTACCCGGTGATCCGCTCCGCCGCGACCTCGACCCGGGCCGCCCGGTGCACGGTGACCTTGGGGTGGTCCACGTGCCGCCCCCGGTAGACCGTCGGGAACACCCGCAGCAGGGTCGCGCGGCTGCAGTCGCCGACCACCGTGATGTCGAACAGCCCGTCGGTGAGATCGGCGTCCGGGCATATCCGCATGCCACCGCCGTAGGACGACCCGTTGCCGATCGCCACGAGGGTCGCCTCGATCTCCCGGACCTCGCCGTCGTCCAGCGTCAGCCGGTACGGGAACGGGCGGAACGCGGCCAGTTCGGCGATCATCGCCAGGTCGTACGTGAACCGTCCGGCCCACCGGCGCATCCGGTTGCCGCGGTCGTTGACGCGCGAGTCGAAGCCGGAGGCGAGCACGGTGCCGAACCAGCGGTCGCCGACCCTGCCGAGGTCGATGTCCCGCACCCCGTCGCCCTTCAGCCCCTCGGCGATCAGCCGGGCCGCCGCGGCCGGATCGCGCACGGGCAGCCCGAGGGCGCGGGCGAAGTCGTTGCCGGTGCCCGTGGGGACCAGACCGAGCGGGGTGTCCGTACCGGCGACGGCCTGGAGGGCGAGATGGGCCATGCCGTCCCCTCCGACGGCGACCAGTGCCCCGGTGCCCTCGGCGACGGCGGCACGCGCGCGTGCCAGGGCGTCGTCGGCGTCCCGCCCGGTGACCGTGCGTACGGGGAATCCGGCGGCGCGCAAGGCGGCAGCGGCCGGCTGCGCCGCGTGGGCGCCCCGGCCGCGGCCCGCGGTGGGATTGACGAAGAGCGTGATGTCACTGGTCACGGAGTGACCTTACGAGCCGCGCGCCGTTCCTCGGATCACGCGGTGACAACGGTTGCCTCAGGTCACGTCGTCGTAGCCGTTGATCCGGTCCTTGCCCGGCTGCTCGGGCAGGGCACGGCTCGCGCTGACGGTCTCCACCTCGCCGACGGCCTCGGGCGTGAGGTCCAGGTCGGATGCCTCGTCGGCGTCGGGTTCCAGCGCCTCGCGACGGCTCCTGCGCCGGTCGTTGACGAGGGAGACGGCCACGGCGCCGAAGTACAGGACCCAGATCGGCCCGGCCAGCGCCAGCATGGTCAGCGGGTCGGTGCTGGGCGTGGCGATCGCGGCGAACACCGTGATGCCCATGATCATCGCCCGCCACCAGCCGAGCATCCGCTTGCCGGTGATGGCGCCGCTGAAGTTCAGCATCACCAGCAGCAGCGGCAGCTCGAACGAGAGGCCGAAGACGATCACCATGCGCGTGACGAGGTCGAGCAGGTCGTCGAGCGGCAGCAGGTTGTCCACACCGAACGGGGTGAACTCGATCAGCACGGTGGCGGTGGTGGGCAGCACCTTGTAGGCGAAGAAGGCGCCACAGAGGAAGAGCGGTGCCCCGGTGCCGACGAACGCGTACGCGTACTTCCTCTCGTGCCGGTGCAGACCGGGGGCGATGAAGGCCCACAACTGGTAGAGCCAGACCGGCGAGGCCAGCACCACACCGGCCATCAGGGAGATCTTCAGCGCCAGCGTGAACGGGGCGAGCAGGCCGTTGATCGTGATCTGCGCGCACGGCTCGGCCTTCTCGGCGGAGGCTGCCCGGGCCAGCTCCTCGAACGACTTGGAGCAACCGACCGAGTCGAGGATCGGATCGGTGAAGAAGTTGATGATGTCGTTGTAGAAGAAGGCGGCGACGACCGTGACGCCCAGGATGGCCAGCAGAGCCCTCGTGAGCCGGTTGCGGAGCTCACGGAGGTGCTCCGCGAGGGGCATCCGCCCCTCGGGATCCTTCTCCTTCTTGCGGGCAGGCTTCAGCAACCCACGTTCCCATCTCGTGCGGCGGACCGGCGGGTCACCGGCCCGGCGTCAGCGCTTGGTCGTGTCCGTCGGCTCGTTGACCGGGCGGGAGCTGGACACGTCGCCGGGCGAGGCCTGGATGATGCGCTGAGACGGGGCAGCCTGCTCATCGGTGGTGTGCGGCGAGTCGGCGGGGGCGGAGGACTTGTTGTCGTCCTTCATCGCCTTCGCCTCGCTCTTGAGGATCCGCGCGGACTTGCCGAGCGAGCGGGCCATGTCCGGAAGCTTCTTCGCGCCGAACAGCAGAATGATGACGACGAGGATCAGAATGATCTCGGTAGGTCCGAGCCGTCCCATAAGTCTTTACCTTCTCACCGAGGCGGGCGGGTGGCTGTCCGACCGGCCGGACGCCTGTCCGAACGGTCGTGCTGCCAGCGATCGTAACGCTCAGGGGTGAACGTGAGGCAATCCCCATGCGTACTCCCGGTCCACGGCCCGCGCCTCGTTCTCCGGGCCGTGATCAGCAGCGTACCTGCCGCAGGGGGGAAGGTGACAGGGCGAAGCGACCCGAAAGGACACCGAGCGCAGGATTCACCGACCCTGTCAGGGCAGGTCAGGCCGGGTCAGCGGCGGTTCAGAGCGCGTCCGCCGACCGCGCCGTGCTCGCCGCCGCCCGCTCCAGGTCCTCGGCGGCACGGCCGATGCGGCGCGCGGACTCCGTCACCTGCCTGCCCAGGCGCTGGGTCTCCAGGAAGACCCGGACGGCGAGCACGCCGAGGACGGCGATTCCCAGGAAACCCACGGCTACCGCGAACATCGGCCAGAACATGCCCCCGAGCCTAGGCCCTGCCCGGCGGTACGCGCACACAGGGTGCGCGCAGGCGGCTACAGCGCGGAGTGCAGCCGCAGGGTCCGGACCCCGCCGCCGGTGAGCAGCTCGACGACCCGCTCCCCCGCGGGCTTGCGCACGGAGGCACCGCACTCGGGGCAGGTGAAGGAGTAGAAGGTCGTACGGCTCGAGGCGCCGATGGCCAGGCGCAGGGCGCCCGCCGCGAGCTCGAAGCGGCCCCGGCAGTCCGGGCAGCCGGCCCTGAACACCACGGGAACCACGCCTCTCATCCCCGCGAACGCGGACGCCACCGTCATCTCCCGCACCCCGGTCGCCGGCTCGCTCAAAGTCCCTGCTCCTGACTGTCGTGTGCCTGGTTGCCCGGACGGGCCGGGAGCCCGCCCCCGGGAGCCTCCGCCTCGACCCCGTCGTACGCCGCCAGCGCCTCACGGGCCGCCTGCCGGGCGCTGTCGGCCAGCTCCGGCGGGGCGACGATCCGGCCGTCCCGCCCGAGGCGCAGGGCGAGGCGGCGCAGCGACGCCGGGTCGGGCGTGCGCAGAGTGATACGCAGCCCGCCGTCCAAAAGCTCATCGGCGGTGTCGTGCGGGTAGTACTCGGCGACCCAGCGGCCGCCCGGACCGACCTCGACGACGACCTCCGGGTCCTCGGCCGCGGGCTGCACCAGCGCCTCCGACAGGTCCCGCAGCTCGATCTCGGGCGGTGCCGACGGCTCGTCGAGGACCTTGATCTCGGCGACCCGGTCCAGCCGGAAGGTACGGCGGCCCTCCGAGCGGTAGCACCAGCCCTCGACATAGGTGTGGCCGACGCTGACCAGGCGGATCGGGTCGACCTCGCGCTCGGTGACCTCGTCGCGGGCCGGTGAGTAGTAGCGGATCCACAGCCTGCGGCGCTCCGAGATCGCCCGGTCGACGTCGGCGAAGACACCGCCCTCGGACTCGAAGGTCACCGACAGCCGGGAGCTGGCGCCGGCCGCCTCGCCGGCCGCTGTCTCCACCTTGGCCGTGGCACGCAGCAGCGCCTGCCGGTCGCTCTCGCGCAGCCCCGGCAGGGTGGACACGGCACGGGCGGCGACCAGCAGCGCGGTCGCCTCGTCGGCGGCGAGACGCAGCGGCTCGGCCGCGTCCGCACCGAGGGCGGCGGGGTTGTGCCACCAGATGCGCTCGCCGTCGGTGTCGATGTCGAGCAGGTCGCCGCCGCGGAAGCTGGTGCCGCACATCGGCAGCAGGTCGAGGTCGGAGACCAGCTCGTCCTCGGTGATGCCGAAGGCGCGGGCGACGTCCTCCACCCGCGCTCCGGGTCGCTCCCGCAGATAGGTCACCAGCGAGAGCATCCGCCGGGTCTGGTCGATGGCGTTCGTGGGCCTGATCGGTTTGCCGGCCACTGTCTTCTTCCGCTCCCCCTCAGCCCTTGGCCACGGCACGCAGCCGGTCCACCACGTCGGCCCGCAGCTCAGCGGGCTCCAGGACCACCACGTCCGGTCCGAACTCGACCAGCCAGGCATCCAGCCCGTGGCCGTACGGAATCTCCAACTCGTCCCAGCCACCCTCGAGTTCCCGCAGAGCGCTCGCCTTCGCCCGCAGCGGGTACCCGGCACCGGAGCGCAGCCGGATGCGGGCGCTGCGGTCGGCGGTCTCACCCGCCCACCCGGCGACGGTCTCGCGGACGGTGACGACGTCCGGGACGGGCGCCGTGCAGCGACCGCCGCGGGTGCGCACCTTGCCGGTGATCCGGGACAGCCGGAAGACCCGCTCGGCTCCGCGCTCACGGTCCCAGCCCGCCAGGTACCAGTGCCCGCGCCAGCACTCCAGCGCCCACGGCTCCACCTGCCGGGTCTCGGGCTGCGCGGCGCTCGCCTTGCGGTAGTCGAAGACGACCGGGCGGCGGTCGCGGCAGGCCAGCATGAGCGGCTCGAAGGCGGCCTCGTGCACGGGGATGTGCGGCTCCAGCGCGCCGTGGACCTCGTACGGGTCGACGTCCTCGGGGAGGCCGGCGGCACGCAGCTTCTGCAGGGCGCCGCTGGCCGCGCCCGCGAGCCGGGCCTGCTGCCAGACCTTGGCGGCCAGGCCGAGGGCGGCGGCCTCCTCGGCGTCCAGGGTGATGGGCGGGAGACGGTTGCTGTCACGGCGGGCCAGGTAACCGACCTCGCCGTCGAGGTTCTCGACGGTCTCGATGACCAGGCCCAGCTCGCGCAGGTCGTCCTTGTCCCGCTCGAACATCCGGTTGAAGGAGTCGTCGCTGCCCGCTTCGAGATACGCCTCGATGGATTCTCGAAGCTCACGCTTGCTGAGCGGCCGCCGCGTTCCCAGCAGACACAGCGCCAGGTTCATCAGCCGCTCGGCCTTGGCAATGGCCATCGACGCCCTTCCCTATGGTGCTTCCGATCGTCGACCGTACCGCCCCGCGGGGCGGTGGCAAAAGCCGAGGGCCCATGCCCGAACAGGCATGGGCCCCAGGTGATCGGCTCCGGTCGGTCCTGCTCAGACGCCGAGCAGGTCGACCACGAAGATCAGGGTCTCACCGGGCTTGATCGCCGGGGTCGGGCTCTGGTTGCCGTAGGCGAGGTGGGCCGGGATGGTCAGCTGGCGACGGCCGCCGACCCTCATGCCCTGCACGCCCTTGTCCCAGCCGGCGATGACACGGCCGCCGCCCAGCGGGAAGCGGAACGGCGTACCGCGGTTCCAGCTGGCGTCGAACTCCTCGCCCGTGCTGAAGGCGACACCGACGTAGTGCACGGTGACCGTCTGGCCGGCCTCCGCAACGGGGCCGTCGCCTTCCCAGATGTCCTTGATCTCGAGGTCCGCCGGGGGCTCGCCGCCCGGGAAGTCGATCTCGGGCTTGTCGATGCTCACGTCTTCAGCTCCTGCTCGTGTGTGGAAAGGCGAACACGCACAGTCTTACATTCCCCGCGATCACATCGCCGCGAGGATGTCGACCGAGAAGACCAGCGTCGAGTCCTTCTCGATGCCACTGCCCTGCGGCGGGTTGTCGCCGTACCCCAGCTCCGGCGGGATGACGATGAGGACCCGGCTGCCGACCTTCTTGCCGGTCAGGCCCTGCGCCCAGCCCTTGACGACCTGCTGGAGCGAGAAGGAGGTCAGCGTCTTGCGGCTGTAGGACGAGTCGAACTCCTTGCCGGTGTCCCAGAGAACGCCCTTGTACTGCACGAGCACGGTGCTGTCGGCGCTCAGTTCCTCGCCGTCGCCCTCGATGACGTAGTTCGCCACCAGCTCGGTCGGCGCGTCGGTCTTGGGGATCTCGATCGAGGGAGCCTTGCCGTCGGTGTTGGTGCCGACCTTGGGCAGGTCCGCGTCGTCCTGCGCGACATCGGTGCCCTTGGCGGAGCTGCTCGCGTTGTACGTGTCCTCGATGTCGATGACGAAGACGAGCGTGTCCGAGCCCTTGATACCCGCCTGGGGGTTGCCCTGCTCGCCGTAGCCCCAGGTGGGCGGGACGGCCATCTCCACCCGGCTGCCGGTCTTCTTGCCCGCGAGACCGTAGCGCCAGCCGTCGATGATGCTGCCCTGGGAGAGCTGGATGAGCAGCGGCGTCTTACGGTCGTAGGAGTTGTCGAAGACCTTCGCGGTGGACCAGATCTGGCCCAGGTAGTTCGCCACGACGTAGTCGTTCTCCGCGACGGTGCGGCCGCCGCCCGCGATCACGGTCTTCACGGCGAGGTCCTTCGACGGCTCACCACTGCCCTTGGCCACCGTGGGCTTCTCGCCGAACTTCGTGCCCGCGGTGATCGCCGGCAGCGGTCCGTCGACGATCTTCGGTGCCGGCGCGGCGGACGGCGAGGCCGGCTCCGAGGGCGACGCGGTGTCGCTGGCCTTGCCGGAGTCGGACCCTTCGTCGCCGCAGGCGGCGAGTGTGACCAGTCCAGCGGGAACGGCGATGAGCAATGAGCGTCGGCGCACGGTGGGGGCCTCGTAATCGGTCGATCTTGTTGATGGCGTGCGCGCAACTCTACGGTGTGAGAAGGGCGCCGTACGGGAAACGTACGGCGCCCGTGTGGCGTTCCGGCTTCACCCGGAACACATGACTCACATACCGGCGATCAGCTTCTCCACCCGGTCGTCCACGGAGCGGAACGGGTCCTTGCACAACACCGTCCGCTGGGCCTGGTCATTGAGCTTGAGGTGAACCCAGTCGACGGTGAAGTCCCGGCGCTGCTCCTGTGCCCGCCGGATGAAGTCGCCGCGCAGCCGCGCCCGAGTGGTCTGCGGCGGCACCGACTTGCCTTCGAAGATCTTCAAGTCGTTGCAGATCCGGGTGGCTTGGCCCTTCTTCTCCAGCAGGTAGTACAGACCACGACGGCGGTGGATGTCGTGATAGGCGAGGTCTATCTGCGCGACCCGCGGATGCGACATGGTCATGTTGTGCTTGGCCCGGTACCGCTCGATGAGCTTGTACTTCATGACCCAGTCGATCTCGGTGCCGATCCGGTCCAGGTCCTCGGCCTCGATCGCGTCGAGCGTACGGCCCCACAGCTCCAGCACCTGTTCGACGACGCCGGTACGGATACCGCGCCGCTCGCAGAAGTCGACGGCCTTCTCGAAGTACTCCCGCTGCACCTCCAGCGCCGAGGCCTCCCGGCCGCTGGCCAGCCGCACCTTGCGCCGGCCCGTTATGTCGTGGCTGACCTCGCGGATCGCCCGGATGGGGTTCTCCAGGGTGAGGTCGCGCATCACCGTGCCCGCCTCGATCATGCGCAGCACCAGGTCGGTGGCGCCGACCTTGAGCAACATGGTCGTCTCGGACATGTTCGAGTCGCCGACGATGACGTGCAGCCGGCGGTAGCGCTCGGCGTCCGCGTGCGGTTCGTCGCGGGTGTTGATGATGGGCCGGGAGCGGGTCGTCGCCGACGAGACGCCCTCCCAGATGTGCTCCGCGCGCTGGCTGACGCAGTACACGGCGCCGCGGGGCGTCTGGAGCACCTTGCCGGCGCCGCACAGCAGCTGCCGGGTGACGAGGAACGGGATGAGGATGTCCGCCAGCCGGGAGAACTCCCCGTGGCGGGCCACCAGATAGTTCTCGTGGCAGCCGTAGGAGTTGCCGGCGGAGTCGGTGTTGTTCTTGAAGAGGTAGACGTCGCCCGCGATTCCTTCCTCGTGCAGGCGTCGTTCGGCGTCCACCAGGAGTCCTTCGAGAATGCGCTCGCCGGCCTTGTCGTGGGTGACCAGCTCGATCACGTTGTCACATTCGGGTGTCGCGTATTCCGGATGTGAGCCCACGTCGAGATAGAGGCGGGCGCCGTTCCGCAGAAAGACATTGCTGCTGCGGCCCCATGACACGACACGGCGGAAGAGGTACCGCGCCACCTCGTCAGGCGACAGACGGCGCTGTCCCCTGAACGTGCACGTGACGCCGTACTCGTTCTCCAGCCCGAAAATGCGGCGGTCCATGACTGAACATTACGCCCGATCCCCTGAACTGAAACGGGGTTCGGCGGCACGATTTGGATCATTTTCCGATGAAGCCGCAACGACCGCCGTCCTGGCGGGAGCTGCGAGTACCCGCCCCGTGGCCAGCAGAACCAGCAGCGACACGGCTCCCGCGGCACCGGGCACGGCGAACCCCCACAGCGCCCCTCCCGACTCGACGACGGGTCCTGTCAGCCCCGTTCCGACGGAGGCTCCCACGGTGAACGTCGTCACAAGCCAGGAGAAAGCCTCGGTGACGGTGCCGCGCGGAGCGTGCCGGTCGACGATGACGAAGGCGCACGCGACGGCGGGCGCGAGGAAGACGCCGGCCAGCGCGGACAGGGCCGTCATCGCGACCGGCCCGGGCATCAGCGTCAGCGGCAGGTAACAGACCGCCAGAAGCCCCACCAGCACCCGCAGTCGCCGTTCGGGGGAACCGGCCCACTCCCGCGCCCCGTAACCGATCCCACCGAACAGCGCGCCGAGCCCCAGCGCCGCCATCAGCCAGCCGTACACCGCGTCACCGCCGCGCCCGTCCGCGTACGACACCGCGGCGACCGTGATGGAGCCGAGCGCCACGCCGACGAACAGGAACGCGGCCAGCAGGGCCAGCAGCCCCGGTGAACGCAGCGCGCCCAGCCAGTGCGCCTCGCGCGGCGCCGACCGCCACGCGCGCGAGGGCGGCGACACCACCACGGAGAGCGCGCCGAGCACCCCCACGACGTTCAGCACCAGCAGCGCGGTCTGCGCCGACCACAGGGCCACGCACAGCGTCACCAGCAGCGGCCCGACCGTGAACATGACCTCCTGGGCCACCGCGTCCATGGCGTACGCCTTGTGGATCCGGTCGTCGCGGCGCAGCACCGACGGCCACAGCGCGCGCAGACCGCCCTCCAGGGGCGGTGTGAAGAGCCCGGCGGCGGCGACGGCCGCGTAGGACAGCGCCAGCGCCCCGGTGCCGCTGAAGGCGAAGCCGGCCATGGCGAGCGCCGAGAGCAGCGCGGCGGGCAGCTGGATCCGGGGCTGCCCGTACAGGTCGACCAGCCGCCCCAGCAGGGGCTGGCCCACCGCGTTGGCCACGCCGTAGACCGCCGCCAGGACACCGGCCAGGCTGTACGAGCCGCCCTCGGCGCGGATGAACAGCACGATCGCGATCGCGGCGGTGGCGTTGGGCAGTCTGCCCACGAGTGTGCCGGTCAGCAGCCTCGCGGCGTGTTCCGCCCTGAGGATCTCCCCGTATCCCGCGGCCATGAGCCCGCCTTCCGCCGTAGTGTTACGTATAACGTGCACTGCCATACGTACCATGTGCGCTGTTCACCCGTCCAGGCGACGCCCGGACCCCACGCTACGAAGGAGCAGGCCGAGTGGCACGAGCCGGCACCCGCCCCACCAGCCGGGACGTCGCCGAGGCCGCCGGGGTCTCACAGGCCGCCGTCTCGCTCGTGCTCGGCGAGAAATGGCGCGGCCGCGTCTCCGAGGCCACCGCCGAGCGGGTCCGGGAGGCCGCTCGTGAACTCGGCTACCGCCCCAACCTCGCCGCCCGCAATCTGCGTCTCGGCCACACCCGCACCGTCCTGCTGGTCGTCCCCGCCCTCACCACCGAGTTCTTCGCCGGCGTCTACACCGGGGCCGCCCGCGTCGCCGCCGAGCACGGCTTCGGCGTGGTGCTCTACCCCACCCAGGGCGTCGGCCCCGCGCGTGACCCCTTCGCGTCCGCCCAGGCCGCCCTGGACGGCGTCATCGCCTCCTCCATGGCCGCCGACGCCCTCACCGCCATCCGTGGCGACCAGCTGCCCCTGGTGATGCTCGACAGCGACCCCGCCGGCAGTCTCGGCGCGGCCACCGTCAACCTCGACATCGCCGACGGCGTCCGCCAGGTCACCGACCACCTCCTGGGCCTCGGCCACCGTCACTTCCTGCACCTCGCGGCCGACGTTCCGTCCTGGACCTTCGAGGTCCGCGCCCGGGAACTCGGCACACGAGTGGCAGCCGTCCCCGGGACGACCCTGCACACGGCCCGCGCACCCATCTCCATCGACGACGCCCTGGAGGCCGCCGAGCCCGCGCTCAGGAGCCATCCGGCCACGGCGGTCGTCTGCGACGACGACAAGCTGGCGGCCGGCGTCTACAAAGCCGTCCGGCGGCTGGGCCTGCGGGTCCCGGACGACATCTCCGTCACCGGCATCGACGACCTCGCCCTGGCCACCGCGATCGACCCCGAACTGACGACCGTACGCCTCGACGCCGAACTGTTCGGCGAACGAGGCATGCGAGCCCTGCTGGCCGTCCTGGACGACCGGGAACCCGAGAGCGGGGACATCCCCGTCGAACTGGTCCTACGGGGCTCCACCGCCCCGCCACCGAGGCCCTGAACGCCGGATGCCCCGACCGTCGACGGCCGGGGCACCCGAACAGGAGAGCCGCCGAAGCGGCCTCCGCGAACTACTCGTCCTCGCCCGCCTCGTCCTCGGCCTCCGCGGCCGACGACGCGCCGGCGCCGTCCAGCAGCCGGTCCAGCTGACGCCCGGTGATCCGCCGGAACTTGCGCTTCTGCGGACGCGTCCGGTCCAGCACCGCCACCTCCAGCCGCTCCGCGGGAATGTCCCGCTGACTGCCGTTGGTGTCACGGGACAGCGCCTGCACGGCCAGCTTCAACGCCTCGGCGAGCGTCATACCGTCCTGGTGGCGCTGGTCCAGATAACCGCTGATCTGCTCGGCGTTGCCGCCCACCGCGACCGAGCCGTGCTCGTCCACGATCGAGCCGTCGTGCGGCAGCCGGTAGATCTGGTCGCCCTCCGGCGTCTCACCGACCTCGGCGACGACCAGCTCCACCTCGTACGGCTTCTCGGCCGCGCTGGAGAAGATCGTGCCCAGTGTCTGCGCGTAGACGTTCGCGAGACCGCGCGCCGTCACATCGTCACGGTCGTACGTGTAGCCCCGCAGATCGGCGTAACGGACACCGCCGATGCGCAGGTTCTCATACTCGTTGTACTTGCCGGCCGCGGCGAAACCGATCCGGTCATAGATCTCGCTGAACTTGTGCAGCGCACGGGACGGGTTCTCGCCGACGAAGACGATGCCGTCGGCGTACTGCAGCACGACCAGGCTGCGGCCCCTGGCGATGCCCTTGCGGGCGTACTCCGCCCGGTCGGCCATGGCCTGCTGAGGTGAGACATAGAACGGCGTCGACACCGGTTATCCGTCCCTTTCTGTCGAAGTCACTGGACCACCCTCGGACAACAACGCCCGCCGGCTACAGCAGCGCGGCCCGCGGACCGTCGGGCTGCTCCATACGGCGCTCCAGGATCGAGCGGGCGATGGCGGAGCCCTCGTCCTCGGTGAGCCGCCGGAAGCCGTCCTCGGTGATCACGGTGACGATCGGGTAGATCCGGCGGGCGACATCGGGACCACCGGTCGCCGAGTCGTCGTCTGCCGCGTCGTAGAGGGCCTGCACCACGAGGGTCGTGGCCTGGTCCTCGGTGAGGCCGTCACGGTAGAGCTTCTTCATGGCGCCCCGCGCGAAGATCGAACCGGAGCCCGTGGCCGCGTAACCGTGCTCCTCGGAGCGGCCGCCCGTCACGTCGTAGGAGAAGATGCGGCCCTTGCCGCGGTCCACGTCGAAGCCGGCGAAGAGCGGCACCACGGCCAGGCCCTGCATGGCCATGCCGAGGTTGGAACGGATCATGGTCGACAGCCGGTTCGCCTTGCCCTCCAGGGACAGCTGAGCACCCTCGACCTTCTCGAAGTGCTCCAGCTCCAACTGGAAGAGCTTGACCATCTCGACGGCCAGACCGGCGGTGCCGGCGATACCGACGGCCGAGTACTCGTCCGCCGGGAAGACCTTCTCGATGTCGCGCTGCGCGATGACGTTGCCCATGGTGGCCCGGCGGTCACCCGCGAGCACGACACCGCCCGGGAACGTCACGGCCACGATCGTGGTGCCGTGCGGCGCCTCGATCACACCCTGCGTCGGAGGCAGTTGCCGGTTGCCGGGCAGGATCTCCGGCTGATGCTCGGACAGGAAGTCCATGAAGGAGGAGGATCCAGGCGTCAGGAAGGCAGCTGGTAGACGCCCGGTGCTACGAGTGTTGGCTTCCACGCGTTTCCTTCCAGATAAGCGGCGGCCCGGCGGACGGCGTCAGGATCGTCACCCAACTTGCCGATGGCCGAATTGCAGTTGAAGCACAGTACGCCACGGACCCTACCCGTGTTGTGGCAGTGATCCACGTGAGCGGCCGGAGCCTTCAGGCAGATCACGCACAGACCCATCTGAGAGGCGACGATCTCCTCACGCTCAGCTTCCGTCATGCCGTACTGGCGCTTGAGATGGCCCACTCTGCCCTCGGCGGCTCGACACGCCTTGCAGCGAGTCGACAACCCGTCGGACGCGGTCGCGTTGCGATGCCACTCACTGTGCGGCTTCACCTCCCCGCATGTCCGGCAGAGCTTGTGATCGGGCGGAACATCCACCCTCTCGCGGACCGGCTTGCCGAGCGCTTCCCGGCGGCGCCGGTAGTGCGCGGCGCTGTACTCCGCCACGCACTCCCGGCACTGCACCTGGAGTCCGTCACGCCGATTCCTGTCCCGCGCGAACGAAGCGAGAGGCAGGTCGCGCCTGCATTTCCTGCACTCCTTCACGCTCGGCCCGCCAGCCACGCCCACTCCCCCCAGAATCTTCATTTCGAAGGAATAAGCGCCCCGACGACCTTCACTCTCCCCCTTTTTGCACGAATGAGCGCACGAAGTCCTCTGCGTTCTCCTCGAGTACGTCGTCGATCTCGTCCAGCACCGAGTCCACGTCGTCGCTCAGCTTCTCGTGCCGCTCCTTGAGGTCCTCAGAGCCCTGTGCCTCTGTCGCCTGCTCCTCGACCTCCTCGGTGGAACGCGTCGCCTTCTGCTGTCCGCCGCCGGTGTCCTTGGTCGCCATAACCCTCACCCCGCTCGGTTCGCCCGAATGTTCGGCATCGCTGCCGATCGGTCATGATCAGACCCTACAAGCCGGGTCTGACAACGGCCCCGCAGTTTCCGCAACGCGCGAGGGCCACCTCGATGATTCCCGGGCGCCGGGATTTCCACCCCGCACGCCCGGACCGCGCCCGAGTACCCGCTCAGCCGCCGCTCAGGACCTTGACCAGGTCTTCCGCGGTCCGGCAGCGGTCCAGGAGCGCCTTGACGTGATTACGCGTTCCGCGAAGCGGTTCCAGGGTTGGAACGCGCTGCAGGGAGTCCCGCCCCGGCAGGTCGAAGATCACCGAGTCCCAGGAGGCCGCGGCCACGTCGTCGGCGTACTGCTCCAGGCAGCGGCCGCGGAAGTATGCGCGGGTGTCCTCCGGCGGCTTCGACTTCGCCCGCTCCACGTCCTCCTCGGCCAGCAGCCGCTTGATCCGGCCGCGCGAGACCAGACGGTTGTAGAGGCCCTTGTCGGGGCGTACGTCCGCGTACTGGAGGTCGACCAGGTGCAGCCGGGCGGCGTCCCAGTCGAGGCCGTCACGGCGCCGGTAGCCCTCCATGAGCTCCCGCTTGGCCACCCAGTCCAGCTCGCCCGACAGACTCATCGGATCGTGCTCCAGCCGGTTGAGGGTGTCCTCCCAGCGCTGCAGCACGTCCTTGGTCTGCTCGTCCGCGTCGGCCCCGAAGCGCTCCTCGACGTACTTGCGGGACAGTTCGTAGTACTCCATCTGCAGCTGGACCGCGGTCAGCGTCCGGCCGCTGCGGAGCGTGACGAGACGCTTGAGCGAGGGGTCGTGCGAGACCTGGTGCAGGGTGCGTACGGGCTGGTCGACGGCGAGGTCGACGGCGATGAAGCCGTCCTCGATCATGGACAGCACCAGGGCCGTGGTGCCCAGCTTGAGGTACGTCGAGATCTCCGACAGGTTCGCGTCGCCGATGATGACGTGCAGCCGGCGGTACTTCTCGGCGTCGGCGTGCGGCTCGTCGCGGGTGTTGATGATCGGGCGCTTCAGGGTCGTCTCCAGGCCTACCTCGACCTCGAAGTAGTCCGCGCGCTGGCTCAGCTGGAAGCCGTGCTCGTGCCCGTCCTGGCCGATGCCGACGCGGCCCGCTCCGGCGAAGACCTGGCGGGAGACGAAGAACGGCGTCAGATGGCGCACGATGTCCGAGAAGGGGGTCTCCCGCTTCATCAGGTAGTTCTCGTGCGTGCCGTAGGAGGCGCCCTTGTTGTCGGTGTTGTTCTTGTAGAGGTGGATCGGCTGGGCCCCGGGCAGTTGGGCGGCCCGCTCGGCGGCCTCCGCCATGATCCGCTCTCCGGCCTTGTCCCAGAGCACGGCGTCGCGGGGGTTGGTCACCTCGGGAGCGCTGTACTCGGGGTGGGCGTGGTCGACGTAGAGCCGGGCGCCGTTGGTCAGGATGACGTTGGCGAGGCCGATGTCCTCGTCGGTGAGCTGGCTGGAGTCGGCGGTCTCACGGGCGAGGTCGAAGCCCCGTGCGTCGCGCAGCGGATTCTCCTCCTCGAAGTCCCAGCGGGCCCGGCGGGCCCGGTGCATCGCCGCCGCGTAGGCGTTGACGATCTGGGACGAGGTGAGCATGGCATTGGCGTTGGGGTGGCCGGGGACGGAGATCCCGTACTCGGTCTCGATGCCCATTACTCGCCGTACGGTCATGCGGCCCTCCTTGCCCGGCGGTGCCCTCGGTCGTGGACGCCGCTCAGATACCACCGGCGCTCGGTTGCGTGTGCGGTGCCCGTCTCCGCACTGCGCGATCCGGCGGTACGGAAGAGCCTAGAACGCCTTTGCGCTGGTGGGGAGATCATTTGCGTCATTGCTGTGCGCCGGTCGTGGCCCGCAAAACAGTCGGCTGCGGGTACCCGCTGAGGGCACCCGCAGCCGCCCTGCCTTTTACAGGTACTGACCGGTGTTCGCCACCGTGTCGATGGAGCGTCCGGTGTCCGCGCCCTGCTTTCCGGTGATGAGCGTACGGATGTACACGATCCGTTCGCCCTTCTTGCCGGAGATCCGGGCCCAGTCGTCCGGGTTGGTGGTGTTGGGCAGGTCCTCGTTCTCCTTGAACTCGTCCACGCAGGCCTGGAGGAGGTGGGAGACGCGCAGGCCCTTCTGGTTGTGCTCCAGGAAGTCCTTGATCGCCATTTTCTTGGCCCGGCCGACGATGTTCTCGATCATGGCGCCGGAATTGAAGTCCTTGAAGTAGAGGACTTCCTTGTCGCCGTTGGCGTAGGTCACCTCGAGGAAGCGGTTCTGCTCGGATTCGGCGTACATGTGTTCCACCGCGGCCTGGATCATGCTCTGGACCGTCATGGACCTGTCGGAACCGTGCTCGCCGACGTCGTCGGCGTGCAGCGGAAGGCGCTCGGTGAGGTACTTGCCGAAGATGTCCTTCGCCGCCTCGGCGTCCGGACGCTCGATCTTGATCTTCACGTCGAGCCGGCCGGGGCGCAGGATGGCGGGGTCGATCATGTCCTCGCGGTTGGAGGCACCGATCACGACCACGTTCTGCAGGCCCTCCACACCGTCGATCTCGGCGAGCAGCTGCGGGACGATGGTGTTCTCCACGTCCGAGCTGACACCGGAGCCGCGGGTGCGGAAGAGGGACTCCATCTCGTCGAAGAAGACGATGACGGGGGTGCCCTCGCTGGCCTTCTCCCGGGCCCGCTGGAAGACGAGGCGGATCTGCCGCTCCGTCTCACCGACGTACTTGTTCAGCAGCTCGGGACCCTTGATGTTCAGGAAGAAGCTCTTGCCGGCGGCCTGGCCGGTGACCTCGGCGACCTTCTTGGCCAGCGAGTTGGCGACGGCCTTGGCGATGAGCGTCTTGCCGCATCCGGGAGGACCGTAGAGCAGCACACCCTTGGGCGGGCGCAGTTCGTGCTCCTTGAACAGGTCCGGGTAGAGGTACGGCAGCTCGACCGCGTCGCGGATGGCCTCGATCTGGCCGCCGAGGCCGCCGATCTGCTCGTAGCCGATGTCGGGGACCTCTTCGAGGACGAGTTCCTCGACCTCGCTCTTGGGAACGATCTCGTAGACGTAGCCGGAGCGGGGTTCGAGGAGCAGGGCGTCGCCGGGCCGGATGGTGACGTCCAGCAGGGGCTCGGCGAGCCGTACCACCCGTTCCTCGTCGGTGTGCCCGAGTACCAGGGCGCGCTCGCCGTCCTCGAGGATCTCCTTGAGGGTGACGATGTCTCCGACGCGCTCGTACTCCATGGCCTCGACCACGTTGAGCGCCTCGTTGAGCATGACTTCCTGGCCGCGCCGCAGGTCCTCGAGTTCGACGCTGGGGCTGACGTTCACGCGGAGCTTGCGGCCTCCCGTGAAGATGTCGGCGGTGGCGTCCTCGTTGGCCTGCAGGAAGACACCGAAGCCGGCCGGCGGCTGGGCGAGCCGGTCGACCTCCTCCTTGAGGGCCACGATCTGGTCGCGCGCCTCACGGAGCGTGTTGGCGAGTCGCTCGTTCTGCGCGGACACGCCGGCCAGGTTGGTCTGCAGCTCGACGATCCGCTCCTCGAGAATCCTCGTGTGCCGCGGAGAGTCGGCGAGCTTGCGTCGCAGGACGGCGATCTCCTGCTCAAGGTAGGCAATCTGCCCGGCCGGGTCGTCGGACCCGCGTCCCGGGCGGATGCCGCGGTTCATGTCGTCGTCGTGGGCTGCCACGGTCCTCACCTCCTCCAAGGGGAGCTGGACGCTTCCAGACCCTACCTGGGTGGGTGTCGATTGAAACCCCTAGATCACAAAGACGTCGGGGTGTGTCCGATCTTCACCCTTGCGCTCTCCCTCACGCCAGGGGAATACCCAGCGAACGGGATACGGAAGCGAGCGAAGGTAGGGTCGAAGCGTTCAACACCCGTCAGAGCTGGCCGGATTCCCGTACGGCCGGGCGGGCCGACGACAGGAGAGGTGACCGTGCAGCAGGAGGCCGGAGTCGACGGCGAGGCACTCGAGGTCTGGATCGATCAGGATCTCTGCACCGGCGACGGCATCTGCGTCCAGTACGCGCCCGAGGTGTTCGAGCTGGACATCGACGGTCTGGCCTACGTGAAGGGCGCCGACGACGAGCTGTTGCAGGACCGGGGTGCCACAACGCCCGTACCGCTGCCGCTCCTGACGGATGTGGTCGACTCGGCGAAGGAGTGCCCGGGCGACTGCATCCATGTGCGACGGGTTTCGGACAGGGTCGAGATCTACGGCCCGGACGCTGAGTGACCGAATCCTTACGTCCCGTCATGACTGTCTGATTTCTCACACACCCGGGTTGCGTGCTTCAGACGCTCCGGGCACCGGCGGGTGACGAGCGGACGAACGCACCGTTGCTCCACTGCCACTTCGCGTCCTCCTCCACGTCCGGACAGCAGGTCGGGACGTCGGAGGAGGAGTATCCGAGCAGCGTCGCGAGCACGGCTCCCTCCCGGACGGCGACATCGCTGACGGTGGACCTGTCCTTGGGGTCGACGAGGGTGGCCACCACGCGGGGGCGGGGAGTGCCCTCGCCCTGGGTGAGGACGTACACGCCGTCGGGGGGAGTGCTGATGCCCGCGTCGCAGTGCACCACGGCGACGGTTTCCGGCCGTCCGTCGCCGTCGAGGTCCCCGGACGCCTTCTTCTCCACCACGGCCTCCACGGGGCCGCATTCGAGGGGGAAGGCGACGCCCTGTGTGGCGGGCGGCGCGGCGGCCGGCCGGGCGGGGCGGCCCGGCTTCTGGGCGGCGGTCGCCGAGTCCGGCGGCAGCAGGGAGGACAGGGCGACGACACCGGCGACGGCGGTCGCGGTGGCGACCCAGTGGATGGGCCGGGTGTGCGTGTGCGCCAGTTCCGGAACGGCGGGTTGCTGCACTAGGAGTGTCTCCTGTGAGGGCTGTACCGGTGGGGTGGCCAGCATGGTGCCACACGTCACAGCGTTGCGGAACGGCGGGGGTCGGACCGTGCGAGGCGGGGGGCTGCCGGTACGTCAACGTGACGGCGCCGTGGCCGCGTTCCCCTCGGTCTGCGGGAACTCGGCCACGGCGTCGTCACGTTGTACGCGGCACGGGGCCGCCTCAGCGGTCCATGCCTCCGTCGGCGTTGGGGCCGGAGTAGTCCTCGCCGTAGGCGCCCTTGGCGGGACGGCGGCGGCGCATGGGCGGCTCGACGCCGTCGGCGAGGCGACGGGCGGTGAGGAGGAAGCCGGTGTGGCCGATCATCCGGTGGTCCGGGCGGACGGCGAGGCCCTCCACGTGCCAGTTGCGGATCATGGTCTCCCAGGAGGTCGGCTCGTTGAAGCAGCCGATCTCACGGATGGACTCGACGGTCCGGGCGAGCTGGGTGGTGGTCGCGACGTAGCAGCACAGGATGCCGCCGGGCACGAGCGCCTTGGAGACGGCCTCCAGGCACTCCCACGGGGCGAGCATGTCGAGGATGACGCGGTCGACGTCGGTGTCCGAGAGGTTGTCCTGGAGGTCGCCGACGGTGAGCTGCCAGGCCGGGTGCGGGCCGCCGAAGTAGCGCTCCACGTTGGCCTGGGCGATCTCGGCGAAGTCCTCGCGGCGCTCGTAGCTGTGCAGCATCCCCTGGTCGCCGATGGCCCGCAGCAGGAAGCTGCTGAGCGACCCCGAGCCGACGCCGGCCTCCACGACGCGCGCGCCGGGGAAGATGTCGGCGAAGGAGAGGATCTGCCCCGCGTCCTTGGGATAGACGACGGCCGCCCCTCGGGGCATGGACAGGACGTAGTCGGGGAGCAGGGGGCGCAGCGCGAGGTAGGCGACGTTTCCGGTGGTGCGGACAACGCTGCCCTCGGGAGCGCCGATCAGCTCGTCGTGGGGGAAGGAACCCTTGTGGGTGTGGAAGTTCTTCCCGGCCTCGAGCGTGAACGTGTAGTGGCGGCCCTTGGGGTCGGTCAGCTGAACCTGGTCCCCGACCTTGAAGGGCCCGCGCCTGCGGGCGGCACCGGTCGGTTCGGACATGTGAACAGCCTACCGGCGATTGCGGGGGCCGCCGACCACTAGGAGGGCCTGGCCATGGCCTTGACGAAGGCCCGCTCGACGTCCGCGGCGGAGAGCACGCCGTAGATCTCGCCGCTGTCCTCGACCACCAGGTACTCGGTGGCGGGGGTGGCCCGGAGCACCTCCAGGAGGTCCTCGCCGGCCAGTTCGGCGGAGACCCGCATGCCGTCGGTGATGTCCTGGGCGAGGCCGCTCACGGCGACCCAGGGGCGGCGGTGTTCGGGCACGCCGACGATGGCGGCCTCGCGGACCAGCGAGAGGGGGTTGCCGTCGGCGTCGACCACGACCAGGGCGCGGGCGCCGGCGGCGTTGGCGCGCCGCAGGCCCTCCGAGAGGGGGGTGTCGCTCTGGACCGGCACCGCGCGCCGGGTGAGGGCTCGGGCACGCAGTTCGGGGAGGTGTTCGCGCAGCCGGGCGACGCGCAGGCTGTTGCCGGCGCCGGTCCAGATGATCGCGGCGAGGATGGCGGCCAGCAGGGCGTCCAGGACCGTGTCCATGCCGACGTTGTCGACGGCGTCGCGGCCGAGGGCGCCGGACTGGGTGAGCAGCGGGAGGCCGATCAGGACGGAGACGGCGAGGGCGCGGCCGACCCAGGCGGCCGCGACGGTGCCGGTCATCGGCTTGCCGGTGATCTTCCAGACGACTGCGCGGAGCATACGGCCGCCGTCGAGGGGGAGGCCGGGCAGGAGGTTGAACGCGGCCACGATGAGGTTGGAGATCATGAGTCCGGCCAGCAGGACGCCGGGGACCGTGCCGGGCTCGACGGGCTGCAGGGCGAGGTAGAAGAGGCCGGCCAGCACGAGGGAGAGCAGGGGGCCGACGAACGCGAGGACGAACTCGCGGCCCGGTGTCTCGGCCTCCTTCTCGATCTCCGAGACCCCGCCGAAGAACTGGAGCTGGATGCGCCGCACCGGCAGCTTGTAGCGCAGGGCCGCGACGGTGTGGGCCAGTTCGTGTACGAGCACGGAGGCGTAGAAGGCGACGGCGAAGAAGAGGGAGACCAGATAGCGGGCGGCGCCCAGTTCGGGCAGGACGCGCTCCAGCTGCCCGCCGAACACCCAGGTGATGAGGGCGGCCACCAGGAACCAGCTGGGCGCCACGTACACCGGCACCCCGAAGGGGCGTCCCATCAGCAGTCCGCCGCGCGGCTCCGGTGCGCGCGGAGGGGTGGCGCCGTTTCCAGGGGTGGCTGCTCCGGGGGCGGAGTGGGCGAGGGTGCGGTGGCCCGGGCGGGCGTCGGCGGCGCCGGGGTGGTCGTGCGGCTCACCGGGGGGCTTCGTGGAGTCGTGGTGCTCGTCGGCGCGGGAGAGCGGCGGGCGGTTCTCGTCCGGCCGGTTCGTGTGGTCGTCGCCGGCGCGGACTTCGTGGGCTTCGCCGACGGGGTCCGGGCCGGTGGCCGACGACTCGGGCGCGGTCGGGTCCGAAGGTGTGGAGTCGGTGGCCGGGGTCGTTGGGTCTGGCTGGTGCCGGCGCGACTCGTCGGTGCCCGGCCGCGGCTGCCCGCTCCCGCCGCTCTCGTCCACGGTGTCCCCTCGTTCGCAGCGTCTTCCGCGCCTGCCGGGCGGAAGGGTCTCTGGTCGATGGTATGCGTCCGTCGGGGCGCGTTCCGCCCCGGCACCCCCTCTGTTTTCCCGGTCGTCGCCCCGCCATGACCCGTGGCGGGGTCACTGTCGGTGGCGGGCCGTATGGTCTGTGGTCATGGACACCAGCACCGAGGGCGCGGGGCAGCGGCCACCAGGCGGCGGGAGGGCCGAGGCGGCGGATTCCGATCCGTCCGTCACGGTCGAGCCTACGACGGGGAACGAGGCGGCGACGGCGGCCGGGAGCGATGCCGCGGCCACGGCGCCGCTCGCCATGGCGCCCTCCTCGCTCTCCCCCTCGCGTGCGGGCGACTTCATGCAGTGCCCGCTGCTGTACCGGTTCCGGGTGATCGACCGGCTGCCCGAGAAGCCCAGCGCGGCGGCGACGCGGGGCACCCTGGTCCACTCGGTCCTGGAGCGTCTCTTCGACGCCCCGGCGGCGGAGCGCACCCCGCCGCGCGCCAGGGCGCTCGTCCCGGGCCAGTGGCAGCGGCTGCGTGAGACCAGGCCGGAGGTCGAGGAGCTGTTCGCCGACGACCCGGAGGGGGTGCGGCTGGCCGGCTGGCTGACGGAGGCGGAGCAGCTCGTCGAGCGCTGGTTCACGCTGGAGGACCCGACGCGTCTGGAACCCGCCGAGCGGGAGCTGTTCGTCGAGACGGAGCTGGAGTCGGGGCTGCGGCTGCGCGGCATCATCGACCGGGTCGACGTGGCGCCGACGGGCGAGGTCCGTATCGTCGACTACAAGACGGGCAAGGCACCGCGGCCCGAGTACGCCGAGGGTGCCCTGTTCCAGATGAAGTTCTACGCGCTGGTCGTCTGGCGCCTGAAGGACGTGATCCCGCGCCGGCTCCAGCTCGTCTATCTCGGCAGCGGTGACGTCCTGACGTACGACCCGGTCCGCGCCGACCTGGAGCGGGTGGAGCGCAAGCTGCTGGCGTTGTGGGCGGCGATCCGCGAGGCCACCGAGACGGGCGACTGGCGGCCCCGCCCGACCAAGTTGTGCGGCTGGTGCGACCACCAGGCCCACTGCCCGGAGTTCGGCGGCACTCCCCCGCCCTACCCCCTGCGGGTACGCCCGGCCGCGGTCGGCGACGTCCTGCCCGCCCCGGCGAGGGCGCCTGAATCGCCCGCGGTGGAGCAGGGCAGAATGGGCCCGGACTAGCGAAGGAGACTCACGTGGCCATCCGCGTCCTACTGGTCGACGACCAGCCGCTGCTGCGTACGGGCTTCCGGATGATCCTGGAGGCCGAACAGGACATCGCGGTCGTCGGTGAGGCCGGAGACGGCCTTCAGGCGCTCGACCAGGTGCGGGCGCTGCAGCCCGACGTGGTGCTGATGGACATCCGTATGCCGCGGATGGACGGCGTGGAGGCGACCCGGCAGATCACCGGCCCCGGCCGGGACGGCCCGGCGAAGGTGCTGGTGCTGACCACCTTCGACCTCGACGAGTACGTGGTGGAGGCGTTGCGGGCCGGGGCCAGCGGCTTCCTGCTGAAGGACGCGCCGGCCAACGAGTTGGTGCAGGCGATCCGGGTCGTCGCGGGGGGCGAGGCGATGCTCGCTCCGAGCATCACGCGCCGGCTGCTCGACAAGTACGCCACGCATCTGCCGTCGGGTGAGGAGCCGGTGCCGAACACCCTGGGCACGCTGACCGAGCGCGAGGTCGAGGTGCTGAAGCTGGTCGCGCGCGGACTGTCGAACGCCGAGATCGCCGCAGATCTGTTCGTCAGTGAGACCACGGTCAAGACGCATGTGGGCCATGTCCTCACCAAGCTGGGGCTGCGCGACCGGGTGCAGGCCGCGGTGTACGCCTACGAGAGCGGTCTGGTGCGTCCCGGCGCGCAGTGACGGGACCGGACACACCGAACGCGACGCCGAGGGCGCCCGCCTCCCAGGGGAGGCGGGCGCCCTCGGCGTCGGTGCGGGCGGGCCTCAGCCCTTGCTGATCTCCCAGAAGCGGAAGACCGTCGAGGCGTCGAGGCAGTACTCCAGGCCGTAGACCTCCTCGCGGACGACCGCGTACTGCTTGGCCTGCCAGACCGGCAGCAGCGGGACGTCCTCGGCGACCATGTCCTGCAGCCGGCCGTACTCGTCCTCGGTGGCCGCGCGGTCGCTCTGCGCGGCCGTGCGCGGGATGAGCGTGCCGGTGATCGTGTCGTTGCTGTAGTTGTTCTCCAGCACGTTGCCCTCGCCGAAGAACGGGGCGGTGAAGTTGTCGGCGTCCGGGTAGTCGGGCACCCAGCCCTTGACGTAGACGCCGTACTTGCCGTTCGCGATGTCCTGTTCGTACTGGTCGAACGCGACGGACTTGACGTCCGCGGCGAACAGGCCGCTGGCGTTCAGCTGGGCCGCGATCGTCCGCAGCTCCTCGTCGGTGGCGGGGCCGTAGCGGGACGGCGTGGACCACAGGGTGATCTTCACCTTGTCGGTGATGCCCTCGGCCCGCAGCGCGGCCTCGGCCTCGGCCTTGGATGGCCGGGCGCCGTAGGTGTCGAAGAAGGCCGTGTTGTGGCCCGCGATACCGGCCGGGATGATCGAGTACAGCGGGCTCGCGGTGCCCTGGTAGACGTCCTCGATGAGGGCGTCGCGGTCGATCAGGTGGGCGATGGCCCGGCGGACGCCGAGCTTTCCGGCGACCGGGTCCTCCATGTTGAAGACCAGGTGCTGGACCTCGGCGCTGCTGCCCTCGATGAGCTTGAGGCCGGAGTCGGAGTCGGCCTGCTCGACGTCGGCGATGTCGGTCGCGCTCAGCCCTCGGTAGGCGATGTCGACTTCCTTGGACCGCAGGGCGTTCTTCAGCGCGACGCGGTCGCCGTGGAAGAACTTCAGGGTGACGCCGGCGTTCTGCACCTCGGCGGTGCCCTGGTAGTTCTCGTTGACCGAGAAGACGGCCTCGTTCTCGGTGAACGAGTCGAGCTTGTACGGGCCGGAACCGACGGCCTCGCCGTCCGTGCGCAGTGTGCCGGCGTCGTACTCGCGGTGGTTGACGATGGAGCCCGCGCCCGAGGCGATCTTGCTCGGGAAGGTGGCGTCGGCGACCTTCAGGTGGAAGACGACGGTCGTCCCGTTCGGCGTCTCGACCTCGTCGAGCATCGGGAACATGATGGCCGGGCCGGCCTCGTCGTCGACCTTCAGCATGCGGTCGAAGGAGAACTTGACGTCCTTCGCGGTGAGCGGGTCACCGTTGCTGAACTTCAGGCCCTCCTTCAGGGTGCACTTGTAGACCTTCGTCGAACTGTCCGTGAAGTTGCACGACCGGGCCAGCTCCGGCTCCGGCTCGGTGCCGCCCTTGGGGAAGCTGAGCAGGGACTGGAAGACGTTGTTGAACAACAGCCAGGAGCCCGGGTCGTAACCAGAGGCCGGGTCGGTGGCGAGGACGTCGTCCGACATCCCGACGACCACGTTGGAGCCGTTCTCCCCGGAGTCACCGGATTCGGAACCGCATCCGGTCAGCAGACCGGAGGCGAGACCGGCCGCGATCGGCAGGGCCCACTGGTTACGTCTCTTCACGTGCGTGCCTTACGTCGTTCTCGAAGTGCTCCGGGCCGCCTTCCGGTACCCGTCGTGCCCGGGTGGGTCAGCCGCTCACACCACGGCCGAGCTCCCACAGCTGCAGGGTGGCGGAGGAGTTGAGGGCGTAGGCGACGCCGGTGACGTCGTCACGGGCCGCCACGTACTGCTTGCCCTGCCACAGCGGCAGCAGGGGTACGTCCTCGGCAACGATGTCCTGGATCCGGTTCAGACTGTCGGCGGCGGCCAGCCGGTCGGCCTCGCGCCGGGAGTCCGGGATCAGGGTGCCGCGGATCTCGTTGTTCGCGTACGGCGACTTGAGGAAGTTGTCCTTGTCGAGGAACGGGGCGACGTAGCTGTCGGCGTCCGGGAAGTCGGGGAACCAGCCCATCCCGAAGACGTCGTACTCGCCGTTGCGTTGGGCCGGCACGAAGGTGTCCCAGGGGGTGCCCTCGATCCCGACCTGGAACAGGCGGCTTCCGTTGAGCTGCCTGCGCAGCTCCTCGAACTCCTTCTTGGTGGCGGCGCCGTAGTGGTCGGTCGTGTAGTGCAGGGTCAGCTTCACCGGGGTGCTGACGCCGGCTTCCTCGAGCAGGCCCTTGGCCTTGGCGACGCTCGGGTCGCCGTACTTGTTGAAGAAGGCGTTGGAGTGGCCGGTGATGGAGGCCGGGACGAGCGAGTACAGCGGCTCGGCCTGGGAGCCGTAGACCGCGGAGACGAGTTCGTCGCGGTTGAGGAGCTGTGCCATGGCCTGGCGCACGGCCTTGGTCTTGACCGTGGGGGTCTCGGTGTTGAAGGCCAGGTAGCGGATCTCCAGGCCGGGCATCTCGACCAGGTCGACATCGCCGTCGGCGACCGACAGCTTGTTGATCTGCTCCGGCGTCATGGAGCGGGTCATGACGTCGATGTCACCGGCCTCGAGGGCGGCGCCCATGGCCTCGGCGTCCTCGTACGAGACCATGTCGACCTCGTTGTTCTGCACCTTCAGCGCGCCCTTGTAGTGCGGGTTCTTGGCGAACACCGCCCTGACCAGCTCGCCGTCCTTCTCCTCGCCCTCCAGCGTGTACGGGCCGGAGCCGTCGACCTGGAAGCCGTCGCGCAGCTTGTTCTTCTCGTAGTTGTCGGGGTTCACGATGCCCGCGACCGGGGTCGACAGCTTGTACGGGAAGGTGGCGTCGGCGGTCTTGAGGTGGAAGATGACCTCTCGGTCGCCCTTGGCCTCGACGGTGTCGACCGTGGACATCAGGGCGAAGACACCACTGTCCGCCTTGATGGCGAGGGCCCGGTCGATGGAGAACTTCACATCGGCCGCGGTGATGGGGTCGCCGTTGGAGAACTTGAGGTCGGCGCGCAGCTTGCAGGCGTAGCGCTCGTTGCCGGTGTCGGTGAACCCGCAGCTCTCGGCGGCCTCGGGAACAGGGGCGCCCTCGCCGCGCGGCTGGACCATCAGGGTCTGCACGGTCTGACGGAGCACGTTCCAGGTGCCCACGTCGTACGCGTACGCCGGGTCGAGCGGCGCGGGGGCGTCCTTGGACGCGATGAACCGGTCGGTGGTGCCCACGACGATCGAGCCACCACCGTCACTGCCGCCGTCGGACCCACCGCACGCGGCGAGCGCGGGGGCAAGCAGTCCGACCACGGCCGGCACCACCAACGTCTTGCGGTTCATGCTCGGGTTTCTCCACAGCTGTCAGGTCCGTGTACCCGGCATACAGGGGTGTCGCAGCCGATCACGGGGGCGGGGTGAGGTTCTCGCGACGAGATTAGTGCGCCCTCATGACAGAGCTCACGGACAGCGGAGCCGAGCGTCCATCACGCTGCGAAACCGGGCGTGGACACACCGAAAACCCGACAGGGGAAGGATTCGTGCAGCATTCCATGAATCGGGACACAAGGACGGGGCAAGCGCCCCGTTATGGGCCTGGGCTGCATATACGTGCCACCCTGTCGACCCCTGCCGACGTGGGGAACGTCACATCCCCAACGGGGAGCGGGCCCATCGAAATTCAGCCATCCGAGCCGCGCGGATCCCCCCGCGCCCGCCTCGCCGGCAGCCGGGCTCGCGGTGCGTGAATGCCCCGCACCCCTGCGTCATCAGTTCAGCAGGCCGCGCAGGAACGCCAGGTCGACCTCTTCGAGCGAGCGCACCACCGTGCGCCGCGGGGCGGGGGCGATCGGCGCCACCGAGGGCACGGCCACCACATGGCAGCCCGCCGCCTCGGCCGCGGCCACGCCGGTCACGGTGTCCTCGACGACCGCGCATCTGGCCGGATCCACGCCGAGTCCGGCGGCGGCGAACAGATACGGGTCCGGATGGGGCTTGGTGCGCGCGACCTCGTCGCCGGCCACCGTCAGGGCGAAGTACTCGGTCCCGAGGATGCCCAGGACACGGTCGATGATGCGCCGGTGGGAGGCCGAGACCAGGGCCGTCGGGATCTCGTGCAGGGCCAGCTCGCCCAGCAGCCGGGCGGCTCCCGGCATCAGCGGCAGTGCCCGGTCGATGCGGTCCTCGAAACCCTGGTTGAGCAGGAGGGTGAGCTCGGCGAGGGTGATGTCGGCGCCGGTCGCCTCGATCAGGAAGCCCGCGCTGCGGGTCATCGGGCCCCCGACCACGACATGGCGCCAGGCGTCGTCGAGGGCGTGGCCGAGACCGGCGAAGACCTCGCGCTCGACTTCCCACCAGAAGCCCTCGGTGTCCACCAGGGTGCCGTCCATGTCGAGGAGCACGGCCTGCAGCGCTGAGCCTTCGGCCGTACGGGTGCCGATAGCGGGGACGGTCGTCGTCATCCGGCGTACCTCCTGGAGGGACGAGCAGGCCGGTTCCCGGAGGGGGAACCGGCCCACTGTGGACCGACCAGTGTACGACTTATCGGATCAATGCGCGGTGTGGCGGGTCACGGGGCGTCGTGTCCCGCGTCACCGTGCGTTGAAGTACTTCGCCTCCGGGTGGTGGATCACGATGGCGTCCGTGGACTGCTCGGGGTGCAACTGGAACTCCTCCGAGAGCTGCACGCCGATCCGCTCCGGCTCCAGCAGGCCGGCGATCTTCGCCCGGTCCTCCAGGTCGGGGCAGGCGCCGTAGCCCAGCGAGAAGCGGGCCCCGCGGTACTTCAGCGCGAACATGTCCTCGATGTCGGCCGGGTCCTCGCCGGCGTAGCCGAGTTCGCCGCGCACGCGCGCGTGCCAGTACTCGGCGAGCGCCTCGGCCAACTGCACGGACAGGCCGTGCAGTTCCAGGTAGTCACGGTAGGAGTCCGATGCGAACAGTCGCGCGGTCTCCTCGCCGATCCGCGAGCCGACGGTGACGACCTGGAGCCCGACGACATCCGTCTCACCGGCTTCCTCCGGGCGGAAGAAGTCGGCCAGGCACAGCCGGCGCCCGCGGCGCTGGCGCGGGAAGGTGAAACGGGTGCGCTCGTTGCCCGCGTCGTCGAGGATGATCAGGTCGTCGTCCTTGGAGACACACGGGAAGTAGCCGTAGACGACGGCCGCCTCCAGCAGGTTCTCCGTCTGGAGCCGGTCCAGCAGCCCGCGCAGCCGCGGCCGGCCCTCGGTCTCGACCAGTTCCTCGTACGACGGTCCCTCGCCGGTACGGGCCTGCTTCAGGCCCCACTGGCCCTTGAACAGCGCGCCCTCGTCGAGCCAGGACGCGTACTCCTTGAGCTGGATGCCCTTGATGACCCGGGTGCCCCAGAACGGCGGCGTCGGAATCGGGGTGTCGACGGCGACGTCGGAGCGCACATGGCCTTCCTCCGGGCGCTCCTCGACCTCGACGGCCGCCGCCCGCACCCGGCGCTGCCTGAGCTCGGGCAGCTTCGCGCCCGGCACACCCCGCTTGACGCCGATCAGGGCGTCCATCAGGCGCAGCCCCTCGAAGGCGTCGCGGGCGTAGCGCACCTCGCCCCCGTAGATCTCGTACAGGTCCTGCTCGACGTAGGCGCGGGTGAGCGCGGCGCCGCCGAGGATGACCGGGTAGCTGGCCGCCAGGCCCCGGGCGTTGAGCTCCTCCAGGTTCTCCTTCATGATCACCGTGGACTTGACCAGGAGGCCGGACATGCCGATGACGTCGGCCCGGTGCTCCTCGGCGGCTTCCAGGATCGCGGAGACCGGCTGCTTGATGCCCAGGTTGACGACGTTGTAGCCGTTGTTGGACAGGATGATGTCGACCAGGTTCTTGCCGATGTCGTGGACGTCGCCGCGCACGGTGGCCAGCACGATCGTGCCCTTGCCGTCGTCGTCGGTCTTCTCCATGTGCGGCTCCAGGTGGGCCACCGCGGTCTTCATCACCTCGGCGGACTGGAGCACGAACGGCAGCTGCATCTGCCCGGACCCGAACAGCTCGCCGACGACCTTCATCCCCTCAAGGAGGGTGTCGTTGACGATGTCCAGGGCGGGACGGTCCTGGAGGGCCTCGTCGAGGTCCTGCTCCAGACCGTTGCGCTCGCCGTCGACGATGCGCCGCCGCAGGCGCTCCTCCAGCGGCAGGGCGGCGAGTTCCTCGGCCTTGCCCGCCTTCAGCGACTTCGCCGTGGCGCCCTCGAACAGCGCCATCAGCTTCTGCAGCGGGTCGTAGCCCTCACGGCGGCGGTCGTGGATCAGGTCGAGGGCGGTGGTGACCTGCTCGTCGTCGAAGCGGGCGATCGGCAGGATCTTCGAGGCGTGCACGATCGCCGAGTCCAGGCCCGCCTTGACGCACTCGTCGAGGAAGACGGAGTTGAGCAGAATGCGGGCGGCCGGGTTGAGTCCGAAGGAGATGTTCGACAGGCCCAGCGTGGTCTGCACGGCGGGGTGGCGGCGCTTCAGCTCGCGGATCGCCTCGATGGTGGCGACGCCGTCCCCCCGGGACTCCTCCTGGCCGGTGCAGATCGTGAAGGTGAGGCAGTCGATGAGGATGTCCTCCTCTCGGATGCCCCAGTTGCCGGTCAGATCGTCGATGAGCCGTTCGGCGATCCCGACCTTGTTCTCGACCGTGCGGGCCTGGCCCTCCTCGTCGATGGTGAGGGCGATCAGCGCGGCGCCGTGCTCCTGCGCCAGCCGGGTGACCTTGGCGAAGCGGGACTCGGGGCCGTCGCCGTCCTCGTAGTTGACGGAGTTGATCACCGCGCGGCCGCCGAGCTTCTCCAGGCCGGCCCGGATGACCTCGACCTCGGTGGAGTCCAGGACGATCGGCAGGGTGGAGGCGGTGGCGAAGCGGCCGGCCAGTTCCTCCATGTCGGCGACGCCGTCGCGGCCGACGTAGTCCACGCACAGGTCGAGCAGGTGGGCGCCCTCGCGGATCTGCTCGCGGGCCATCTCCACGCAGTCGTCCCAGCGGGCGGCCAGCATGGCCTCGCGGAACTTCTTCGAGCCGTTGGCGTTGGTCCGCTCGCCGATGGCCAGGTACGAGGTGTCCTGGCGGAACGGCACCGACTGGTAGAGGGACGCGGCGCCCGGCTCCGGGCGCGGGTCGCGCTCGGCGGGGGCGAGGTCGCGCACCCGCTCGACGACCTGGCGCAGGTGCTCCGGCGTCGTACCGCAGCAGCCGCCGACCAGGGAGAGGCCGTAGTCGCGGACGAAGTTCTCCTGGGCGTCGGCCAGCTCCGGCGCGGTCAGCGGGTAGTGGGCGCCGGACGAGGTGAGCACGGGCAGGCCGGCGTTCGGCATGCACGACAGCCGGACGCGGGAGTGCCGGGCGAGGAAGCGCAGGTGCTCGCTCATCTCGGCCGGGCCGGTCGCGCAGTTCAGGCCGATCATGTCGATGCCGAGGGGCTCCAGCGCGGTCAGCGCGGCGCCGATCTCGGAGCCGAGCAGCATGGTGCCGGTGGTCTCCACGGTCACCGAGACGATCAGCGGGACGTCGTACCCGGCCGTCTCCATCGCGCGGCGGGCGGCGACGACCGATGCCTTGGTCTGGAGCAGGTCCTGGGTGGTCTCCACGAGCAGCGCGTCGGCACCGCCCGCGAGCAGGCCCTCGGCGTTCTGCTGGTAGGCGTCGCGGATCGCGGCGAAGGTGGTGTGGCCGAGGGTGGGCAGCTTGGTGCCGGGGCCCATCGAGCCGAGCACCCAGCGCTGCTGTCCGGTGCGCCGCGCGTAGTCGTCGGCCGTCTCGCGGGCGATGCGTGCGCCGGCCTCGGACAGCTCGACGATCCGGTCGGCGATGTCGTACTCGCCGAGGGCGGAGAGGTTCGCGCCGAAGGTGTTGGTCTCGACGCAGTCGACACCGACGTCGAAGTACTCGGCGTGCACCGAGCGGACGATGTCCGGACGGGTGACGTTCAGGACCTCGTTGCAGCCTTCGAGGTCCTGGAAGTCCTCCAGCGTGGGGTCCTGCGCCTGGAGCATGGTGCCCATCGCTCCGTCGGCCACCACCACACGGGTGGCGAGTGCCTCACGGAGGGCGGACGCGCGGGTCCGGCTGTCGGTGGCGGGGGACTGCGGCGACGAGGCCATGTAAGGGACTCCCTGGAATGCGACGGCTGTCGGCTTTGCGCCTTCCCCGGACGCTCTCGCGAAACGGTCCCGGAGAGGGCGCACGCGGCCAGCGTAGCCGGGACCGGGGGCCTAGGGTCAGGGGCGTCCACGGGACGGACCCGGCGTGGCGTCCAGGTCGTCCCCGGGGGGCGAGGGGCACAACAACTGCCGACCGACCATTGGCGGGAGGTCGGCACGGACGGGTAGTGTTCGGCATTGCCGAACAGTGGAGTGTGCCGTACGACGGCGGCGACGTCGCGGCTCGACGGTCGAAGGGACGGAGGCAGGACGGCGATGGCACGGAACATCCAGTCGCTCGAACGGGCGGCCGCGATGCTGCGCCTTCTCGCGGGCGGTGAGCGGCGGCTGGGCCTGTCGGACATCGCCTCGGCGCTGGGTCTCGCCAAGGGCACCGCCCACGGCATCCTGCGCACCCTCCAGCAGGAGGGCTTCGTCGAGCAGGACGACGCCTCCGGGCGCTACCAGCTGGGCGCCGAGCTGCTGCGCCTGGGCACCACCTACCTCGACGTGCACGAACTGCGCGCGCGTGCCCTGGTGTGGACGGACGACCTGGCCCGCTCCAGCGGCGAGAGCGTCTACCTGGGGGTGCTGCACCAGCAGGGCGTGCTGATCGTGCACCACGTCTTCCGGCCCGACGACAGCCGGCAGGTGCTGGAGATCGGCGCCATGCAGCCGCTGCACTCCACGGCCCTGGGCAAGGTCCTGTCGGCCTACGACCCGGTCGCGCACAGCGAGGCCCTGGAGTCCGACCGCAAGGCGTTCACGGACCGCACGGTGTGCGACCTGACGGCCTTCGAGCACGTCCTGGACCTCACCCGCGCGCGGGGTTACGCCGCGGACGTGGAGGAGACCTGGGAGGGCGTCGCGTCCGTCGCCGCGCCCATCCACGACCGCCGGCGCATGCCCGTGGGCGCGGTCGGCATCGCCGGCGCCGTGGAGCGGCTGGGCCGGGACGGGGAGCTGCGCTCCGAGCTGATCGCCGCGGTGCGGGACTGCGCCCGCGCGGTGTCGCGCGATCTGGGCGCCGCCAGGTTCTGAACCCCGCAGAGCGCTGACCAGCACATACGCGGGACCGCGCGGGAGCGACCGGGATGCCGTGGGGCGTTCCGGCTGCCGGTATGACCAAAACAGAACATATTGGTCATAGATCGACGTACCGCATCGATGGGTTCATAACTCAACACAACCCACCACCATCGCGCTTTCGGCAAGAGACCTCTTGACTGCGCGTAACGCCGGAGCAAGACTCCCGTCCATCGGTCGGCATTGTCGAACACCTAACGGCACTACGCGCTAGAGTGTGATGACGCCAAGGGCCGACGGACCCCGGAAGGGACGCGGGGTTCTACTCCCCTGGACAGGACAAAGGAGTCGCGGGTGTCCAGCTCCGACATCTTCATCGGCGAGACCATAGGTACCGCCATACTCATCCTCCTCGGCGGAGGCGTCGTCGCCGCCGTGGTGCTCAAGGCCTCCAAGGCACGGAACGCCGGCTGGCTCGCGATCACCTTCGGGTGGGGTTTCGCGGTACTGACCGCCGTGTACATCTCCGCGCCCCTCTCCGGCGCGCACCTCAATCCGGCCGTCACCCTCGGCCTCGCGATCGCGAACGACGACTGGTCGAACATCCTGGTCTACTGGGGCGGTCAGCTGCTCGGCGCCATGATCGGCGCGGCCCTGGTCTGGATCGCCTACTACGGCCAGTTCCACGCGCACCTCACCGACAGCGAGATCGTCGGAGCCGCCGGCACCAAGGCGGTCGAGGCGCGGGAGAAGGGCGCCGGCCCGGTGCTCGGCGTCTTCTCCACCGGACCCGAGGTGCGGAATGTGGCGATGAACCTCGCCACCGAGATCATCGGCACCTTCGTCCTGGTCCTCGCCGTCCTGACCCAGGGCCTCAACGACAACGGCAACGGTCTCGGCACCCTGGGCGCACTGATCACCGCCCTCGTCGTGGTCGGCATCGGCCTGTCGCTGGGTGGCCCGACCGGTTACGCCATCAACCCCGCCCGCGACCTCGGCCCGCGCATCGTGCACGCCCTGCTTCCCCTGCCCAACAAGGGCGGTTCCGACTGGAGCTACGCCTGGATCCCCGTGGTCGGCCCGCTGCTCGGCGGTGCCGCGGCCGCCGGACTGTACAACCTCGCGTTCGTCTAGAACGGGTTCGCGCGGAGCGGCCCCGGCCGCTCCGCGCGACAGGAACCACGCCCTGAGCACAGCCCCGGACATTCACGAACCCCCAGGAGCACACAGTGACCGACGCCCACACGGCCGGCCCCTTCATCGCAGCCATCGACCAGGGCACGACCTCCAGCCGCTGCATCGTCTTCGACCGGGACGGCAGGATCGTCTCCGTCGACCAGAAGGAGCACGAGCAGATCTTCCCGAAGCCGGGCTGGGTCGAGCACAACGCCAACGAGATCTGGACCAACGTCCAGGAGGTCGTCGCCGGAGCCATCGAGAAGGCCGGCATCACCCGCGACGACATCAAGGCCATCGGCATCACCAACCAGCGCGAGACCACCGTGCTGTGGGACAAGAACACCGGTGAGCCCGTCCACAACGCCATCGTGTGGCAGGACACCCGCACCGACGCCCTGTGCCGCGAACTCGGCCGCAACGTCGGCCAGGACCGCTTCCGCCGCGAGACCGGCCTTCCCCTCGCCTCCTACTTCGCCGGTCCCAAGGCCCGCTGGCTGCTCGACAACGTCGAGGGCCTGAAGGAGCGCGCCGAGGCGGGCGACATCCTCTTCGGCACCATGGACACCTGGGTCATCTGGAACCTGACCGGCGGCGTCAACGGCGGCCACCACGTCACCGACGTCACCAACGCCTCGCGCACCCTCCTGATGAACCTGCACACCCTGCAGTGGGACGAGAAGATCGCCGAGTCCATCGGCGTCCCGCTGGCGATGCTGCCGGAGATCCGCTCCTCCGCCGAGGTCTACGGCGAGATCACCGGCGGCAAGCTGGGCGACCTGCTCGGCGGCATCCCGGTCGCCTCGGCGCTGGGCGACCAGCAGGCGGCCCTGTTCGGCCAGACCTGCTTCTCCGAGGGCGAGACCAAGTCGACATACGGCACCGGCACGTTCATGGTGATGAACACCGGTGACAAGATCATCAACTCCTACAGCGGGCTGCTGACCACCGTCGGTTACCAGATCGGCGACCAGAAGCCGGTCTACGCCCTCGAGGGCTCGATCGCCGTCACCGGTTCGCTGGTGCAGTGGATGCGCGACCAGATGGGCCTGATCTCGACGGCCGCCGAGATCGAGACCCTCGCGCTCTCCGTCGAGGACAACGGCGGCGCCTACTTCGTGCCGGCCTTCTCCGGCCTGTTCGCCCCGTACTGGCGCTCCGACGCCCGCGGTGTGATCGCCGGCCTGACCCGGTACGTCACCAAGGCGCACCTCGCGCGCGCCGTGCTGGAGGCCACCGCCTGGCAGACGCGGGAGATCGCCGACGCCATGACGAAGGACTCCGGCGTGGAGCTGACGGCCCTCAAGGTCGACGGCGGCATGACCTCCAACAACCTGCTGATGCAGACCCTCTCGGACTTCCTGGACGCCCCCGTGGTGCGCCCGATGGTCGCCGAGACCACCTGCCTCGGTGCCGCCTACGCCGCCGGTCTCGCCGTCGGCTTCTGGAACAACACCGACGACCTCCGCGCCAACTGGCGGCGGGCCGCCGAGTGGACGCCCCGCATGGACGCGGCCGAGCGCGACCGCGAGTACAAGAGCTGGCTCAAGGCCGTCGAGCGGACCATGGGCTGGCTCGACGAAGACGAGAGCTGATCCGACGAGAGCCGACGCACCGTCGGCTGACGAGGAGTTATCACCCGACATGACCAGCCAGTCCACCCTGCAGTCCGTGCCTGCCCTGGGTACGCACCCGGCTTCCGGCTCGAACCCCAGCCGCGCCGAGACCCGGGAACAGCTCTCCAAGGCGTCGTACGACCTTCTCGTGATCGGCGGCGGCATCCTGGGCATCTCCACCGCCTGGCACGCCGCGCAGTCCGGACTCAGGGTGGCTCTGGTGGACGCCGGCGACTTCGCCGGAGCCACCTCCTCCGCCTCCTCCAAGCTGCTCCACGGCGGTCTGCGCTACCTGCAGACCGGCGCGGTGAAGCTGGTGGCGGAGAACCACTTCGAGCGCCGTGCGGTCTCCCGCCAGGTGGCTCCCCACCTGGCGAACCCGCTGACCTTCTACCTCCCCGTGTACAAGGGCGGCCCGCACGGCGCCGCGAAGCTCGGCGCCGGTGTCTTCGCCTACTCGATGCTGTCGGCGTTCGGTGACGGCGTGGGCCATCTGCTCTCCCCCGCCAAGGCGCAGGCGGACGTGCCCGAGCTGCGCACCGAGAACCTCAAGGCCGTGGCCGTGTACGGCGACGACCAGATGAACGACGCCCGGATGGCCCTGATGACGGTCCGCGCGGCCGTCGAGTCGGGCGCCGCCGTCCTCAACCACGCCGAGGTCACCGGCCTGCGCTTCACCCGGGGCCGGGTGACCGGTGCCGAGCTGCGGGACCGTCTGTCGGGCGACGAGTTCGGCGTCGACGCCCGCCTGGTGCTGAACGCGACCGGCCCCTGGGTCGACCACCTGCGCCGGATGGAGAACCCGAACGCCGCCCCGTCCATCCGCCTGTCGAAGGGCGCGCATCTGGTCCTGAAGCGCACCGCCCCCTGGAAGGCGGCGCTCGCCACCCCGATCGACAAGTACCGCATCACCTTCGCCCTCCCCTGGGAGGACATGCTGCTGCTCGGCACCACCGACGAGATGTACGACGGTGACCCGGCGGACGTCGCGGTCACCGAGCAGGACACGTCCCAGATCCTGGACGAGGCCGCGTACTCCATCCGCGACCAGCAGCTCGACCGGGACCTGATCACCTACGCGTTCGCCGGTCTGCGGGTGCTGCCGGGCGGCCCCGGCGACACCGCCAAGGCCAAGCGGGAGACGGTGGTCACCGAGGGACGCGGCGGGATGCTGTCCGTCGCGGGCGGCAAGTGGACGACCTTCCGCCACATCGGCCGCACGATCATGAGGAAGCTGGAATCGCTGCCCGGCAACCCGCTGGGCGAGGACTTCGAGCCGGTCTCGTCGCTGCCGAAGAGGCTGCCGCTGCCCGGTGTCGCCAACCCGCGCGCGGTCGCCCACCGGCTCCTGGTCGACGGCCCGGCCCCCGGCCCGCGGATGGCGGCGGACACCGCCAAGCACCTGGCCACGCACTACGGTTCGCTGGCCTTCGACATCGCCCGCATCGCCAACGACGACCCGGAGCTCGCCCGGCGCGTGCACCCGGACGCCCCGGAGATCTGGGCGCAGGTCGTCTGGGCCCGGGACCACGAGTGGGCCGAGACGGCGGACGACGTGCTGCGCCGCCGCACGACCCTGACGATCCGCGGTCTGGCCACGGACGACGTCCGCGCGAAGGTCCAGGACCTGCTCGACCGGAAGTAGCCGCCGCGGCGCGAAAGGGGCGGCTCCACGCCGACGGAGCCGCCCCTTCGCATGCCCGCGGCCGGTACGGCGCCTCGGGCCGTCGCTCCTGGTGAAGCCCCATAATGGGCGAAGACCTCGGAGGTCTGGGCGACAGGGAGGCCGGCCATGGCAGTGACGGACGAGGCGATCGAGAAGATCAAGGGAATGATCGTCTCCGGAGCGCTGCGGCCCGGCGACCGGCTGCCCAAGGAGAGCGAACTCGCCGCCGGCCTGGGCCTGTCCCGCAACTCCCTGCGTGAGGCCGTACGCGCGCTGTCGCTCATCCGCATCCTGGACGTCCGCCAGGGCGACGGCACGTACGTCACCAGCCTGGACCCCCAACTGCTGCTGGAGGCGCTGAGCTTCGTCGTCGACTTCCACCGCGACGACACCGTGCTGGAGTTCCTGGCCGTGCGCCGCATCCTGGAACCGGCCGCGACGGCGATGGCGGCCCCGCGTATCACCGAGCGGGAACTGGTCGCTCTCACCGCCCAGTTGGAGGCACTGGGCACCGAGCCCTCGGTCGAGGAACTCGTCGCCTGCGACCTGGAGTTCCACCGCGGCATCGTGCAGGCGTCCGGCAACTCGGTGCTGTGCTCACTGCTCGACGGTCTTTCCGGGCCGACCACCCGGGCCCGGATCTGGCGCGGCCTGACCCAGCGGGACGCGGTGAGCCGCACCCTGCACGAGCACCGGGCCATCCTCGCCGCGCTGCGCGCCCGGGACGCGGAGGCGGCACGCTCCTGGGCCACGGTGCACATCGCGAGTGTGGAGCAGTGGCTGCGCAGCTCACTGTCAGCAAGCGTGTGCGAGACAGGCGCGAAAGGGGGACAGCTCGGATGAATCGCGGGGTGTCCGGGGCGGGCGAACGGGGCAGTGATCCGTTCACTCCCCCGTGCAAGGGGGCTGCGGGCGCCCCCGTCGCACGCCGTAAGGTGGGGACGTCAGGCGAGGGCACGTCGGAAGGAGGCGCTGGGTGATCGAGCTCGAGGGGGTTCCCGAGCTGATCGACCCGGTCATGGTGGCCGCGTTCGAGGGCTGGAACGATGCCGGCGACGCCGCCTCCACCGCGGTCGCGCATCTGGAGCGGGAGTGGAAGGGCGAGGTGTTCGCGGCGCTCGACGCCGAGGACTACTACGACTTCCAGGTCAACCGGCCCACGGTGTGGATGGACGCCGGCGTACGCAAGATCACCTGGCCGACGACCAGGTTGTCGGTGGTCCGGGTCGGCGGCGAGAAACCGCGTGACCTGGTCCTGGTCCGCGGTATCGAACCGTCCATGCGGTGGCGCTCGTTCTGCAACGAACTGCTCGGCTTCGCGCACGAGCTCGGTGTGGAGCTGGTGGTGATCCTGGGCGCCCTGCTCGGTGACACGCCGCACACGCGTCCCGTACCGATCAGCGGGACCACCTCGGACTCGGACCTGGCGCAGCGCATGGACCTGGAGGAGACCAAGTACGAGGGCCCCACGGGCATCGTCGGCGTCCTCCAGGAGGCGTGCACGCACGCGGGCGTGCCGGCGGTCTCGCTCTGGGCGGCCGTGCCGCACTACGTCTCGCAGCCGCCCAACCCGAAGGCCACCCTCGCCCTGCTCAACCGCCTGGAGGACCTGATCGACGTGCGTATCCCGCTGGGCGAGCTGCCCGAGGACGCGCGGGCCTGGCAGACGGGCGTGGACCAGCTCGCCGCCGAGGACAGCGAGGTCGCGGAGTACGTGCAGACGCTCGAGGAGGCCCGCGACACCGCGGAGCTTCCGGAGGCGTCGGGCGAGGCCATCGCCCGTGAGTTCGAGCGGTATCTGCGGCGCCGCGACGGCGGCGGCACCGCGCCGGGCGGACACGCCACGGACGGCGGGGACAGCTCGCCGTACCTGCGGGACAAGCGGCCGCCGAAGCCGAGCAGCGAGGACGAGGACTCGTCCGAGGAATAGGGCAGGACCGTGTACGGACCGTGGGCCGCTTCCCCTCACCCGGGGAGCGGCCCATGGTCGTCCGTCCTACAGGGCCACGCCCAGCAGCGCGTCCACCGCGCGGGACACGACTCCGGGGGCGCCCTCGTCGGTGCCACCCGTCTCCTGCTGCTCGGCCGCCCAGCGGTCGACGGCGGCCAGCGCGGCCGGGGAGTCCAGATCGTCGGCGAGCGCCTCACGCAGCTCCTCGACGAGCCGGTCGGCGCCCGGTCCATCGGGCCGGGAGACGGCGGCCCGCCAGCGGCCGAGCCGTTCCACGGCGTCCTGGAGGACCTGGTCGGTCCACTCCCAGTCGGTCCGATAGTGGTGGGCGAGCAGGGTGAGCCGGATCGCGGCGGGGTCGACGCCGTCCCGGCGCAGCTGGGAGACGAAGACCAGGTTGCCCTTGGACTTGGACATCTTCTCGCCGTGCAGGCCGACCATCCCGGCGTGCACATACGCCTTGGCCATGGGGAACTCGCCGGTCAGCACCTGGGCGTGCGAGGCGCCCATCTCGTGGTGCGGGAAGGCGAGGTCGGAGCCGCCGCCCTGTACGTCGAAGCCCATCCCGAGGTGATCGAGGGCGATGGCGACGCACTCGATGTGCCAGCCGGGCCGGCCGCGGCCCAGCGAGCCGCCGTCCCAGCTCGGCTCGCCCTCACGGGCCGCCATCCACAGCATCGGGTCGACGGGGTCCTTCTTGCCCGGGCGGTCCGGGTCGCCGCCCCGCTCGGCACAGAGCAGCCGCATCGCCGCGGCGTCCAGGTGGGACACCTGGCCGAAGTGCGGGTCGGAGTCGACGGAGAAGTAGACGTCGCCGTCGAGTTCGTAGGCGGCGCCGAGGTCGCGCAGGCGTTCCACCAGCGGGACGATGCCGGGTATCGCCTCGACCGCGCCGATGTAGTGCTGCGGGGGCAGCATCCGCAGGGCGGTCATGTCCTCGCGGAACAGCGCGGTCTCGCGCTCGGCCAGGGTGACCCAGTCGAGGCCGTCGCGGTCGGCACGCTGAAGGAGTGGGTCGTCGACGTCCGTCACGTTCTGGACGTACTGGACCTGCCGCTTCGTGTCGAGCCACACGCGCTGCACGAGGTCGAACGCGTTGTAGGTCGCCGCGTGACCCATGTGGGTCGCGTCGTACGGGGTGATGCCGCAGACGTAGATACGGGCGACGGGACCGGGGTCGAGGGTCACGGGACCCCCGGTGGCGGTGTCGTGGATCCTCAGGTCGCGGCCCTTGCCAGGCAGGGCGGGGACCTCGGAAGCGGGCCAGGCATGCATGTCATGAGCCTAACCGGACTGAAGTTCCGTATACGAACCGGACCAGGCCGGATGGCTGGCGAGGCACCCTTGCGCCAACTCCCCTGATATGCCTGTCGGTGCGGCGGCGGTGGCCGTCACACGGGCGGCCACGGGATCGCCGGCCACTGCCCGTCGGGCTCCGGGTGCACACCGGTGGCGAGCAGCGCTCCGACCCGCGCGCGGGTGGCCTCGATCTCGGCGCCGGTGATCAGCGCACCCAGCCGCTCGGCGAGCGCGCCGCCCTCCTTCAGCTCCTCCTGGAGCCGCTCCAGGACCGTGACGGCCTCGCCGGTGAGCGGTTCGCCGGCCCAGCCCCACAGGAGCGTGCGCAGCTTGTTCTCGACGTTGAAGGTGACCCCGTGGTCGATGCCGAACAGCCGCCCCTCGGCGGTCGGCAGCAGGTGCCCGCCCTTGCGGTCGGCGTTGTTGATCACCGCGTCGAGCACGGCGAGGCGGCGCAGCCGCTCGTCGTCCGCGTGCACCAGAAGCGCCGTCCTGCCGTCGCCGACCTCGGCGAACCCGATCGCCCTCCAGCCCTCCGCGGGCTCCTCGGCGTCGACCAGGGCGAGCAGTTCGGCGTCCGGCCGCGCCTCGATCCACAGCTGGCACATGCCCTCGCCGTAGGGTCCTTCACGCAGCACGGTGGGCGGGACCAGCCCCCAGCCGGTCGCCTCGGAGACGGCGTACGCGGCGACCTCGCGCCCGGCGAGGGTCCCGTCGGGGAAGTCCCACAGGGGCCGCTCCCCCGCGACGGGTTTGTAGACGCAAGTGGCCTCCTGCCCGTCCTGGGTGATGGTGCAGTACAGGGCCGCGTTGGAGGCTTCGCGGATGCGTCCGCGCACGGTCAGCTCACCGGTGATGAGCAGTTCCTCGGAGGTCATGCTCCGCGGCGGTATCCGTTCTGGCGCGGGCATACGTGTCCTTCCGGGTCGAGCGGCAGACTGCACAGCGGGCACGGCGGCCGGCCGGCGTTGACGACGTCGAGGGCGCGCTTGGCGAAGGCGCGGGCCTGCGCGCCGGTGAGCCGGACCCGCAGCATCGGGGGCCCGTTCTCCTCGTCCTGGAGGAGCCGCTCCTCGGCTTCGGCGAGGTCCTCGTCGGTGTCGGCGTCGAGCTCCACCAGCGCCTGGGCCTCGACGATCATGCGCTGCTCGTCGCCGTCCCAGGCGAGCGCCATGGTGCCGACGCGGAACTCCTCCTCGATCGGGGTCTCCAGCGGGGCGCTGTCGGCGATCTCGCCGGGTGCCACGGCCGGGACGGCGGCGCTTCCGCCGCTGCGCCGCACCACCTCGTCGAGCAGCTCGTCCATGCGCTCGGCGAGCGCCGCGACCTGTGTCTTCTCCAGGGCCACGCTGGTCACCCGGGGGCCGGCGGTGGCTTGGAGGAAGAAGGTACGCCGCCCGGGCAGTCCGACCGTCCCGGCCACGAAACGCTCCGGGGGGTCGTAGAGGAACACCTGACGGGACACGTCCTGTCTCCATTGATCGTGGGCCGACATCGACTTCGTTGACCGACCGGCCGCCGTGCGGACGCTCGGCCGCGGACCAGTACGGCGTTACTGCGACCGCTTCACCCTACTGCGGCGGACGATCACGGTGCGCCCGCACCGCCTCCCACCGGTGCGTCCCCGCCCGGGGGCTCTTCGCGGGGCGCCAGGGACGCGAGGTCGCCCGTGTCGCCGAGGCGTACGAGGAACGGCCTGAGACGGGTGTAACGGATCGCGGTGATGGAACACGGTTCCACGGAGATCCGTTGGAAGAGGTCGAGATGAAGTCCGAGTGCGTCGGCGACGAGGGACTTGATGATGTCCCCGTGCGAGCACATGAGGTACACGGCGTCGGCGCCGTGATCGCGTTCCACGCGCGCGTTCCACTCCCGCACCGCCTCGGCGGCCCGGTGCTGCATCTCCCGCATCGACTCGCCGCCCGGGAACGCGGCCGCCGTGGGATGGGCCTGCACCACCTCCATGAGCGGCTCGTCCTTGAGCTCGGCGAGCTTGCGACCGGACCAGTCGCCGTAGTCGCACTCTCCGATCCGCTCCTCGGTGTGCGCGCGCAGCCCGGGGCGAGCCTCGAGCAGGGGCCGTACGGTCTCCTGGCAGCGTTGCAGCGGGCTGGTGACGACCTCGGAGACCGGCAGTCCGGCGAGCCGGTCGGGCAGTGCGGCGGCCTGTGCGGTGCCGCGCTCGTCGAGGGCGACGCCGGGCGTGCGGCCGGCGAGCAGTCCCTCGGTGTTGGCGGTGGAACGTCCGTGCCGGACGAGGATCAGCGTGGGCATGCGGCCCAGGGTAGGCGCACGTCCCGGTGCGAGGTCCCGGCGGCGACGGGAGAATACGCTCCGTGATCGTCGACTGTGCCATCTACCGTGACGGACATCGCACGGAGGTCCCCGAGGACCTGTCGGACGCCCTCGCCGAGGCGCGGGCGGTCGGCGGATTCGTGTGGATCGGCCTGCACGAGCCCAGCGAGCGGGAGTTCGCGCTGGTCACCGAGGACTTCGTGCTGCATCCGCTGTCCGTCGAGGACGCCCTGAAGGCGCACCAGCGACCCAAGCTGGAGATCTACGACGACTCCCTGTTCATGGTCCTCAAGCCGGTCGTCTACGAGCCGGAGAGCGACACCGTCTCCACCGGCGAGGTCATGATCTTCCTCGGGGACGCCTTCGTGGTGACCGTACGGCACGGCACGGGCTCTCCGCTGGCCCCCGTGCGCCACCGGCTGGAAGAGGAGCCGGAGCTGCTCGGCAAGGGTCCCACTGCGGTGCTGTACGCCATCGCCGACGCGACCGTGGACCACTACGTGGCCGTCTCGGCGGAGTTGCAGACCGACCTGGAGGAACTGGAGGCGGAGGTCTTCTCGCCGGACAGCGGCGGCTCACGGCACTCGGCGTCGCGGATCTACGGCTTCAAACGGCAGATCATGGAGTTCCGCCGGGCCACCGGGCCGTTGAGCATGCCCCTGAACCGGCTGGCGGCGGCAGGCACGCTGGGGAGTCCCGTGCCGTTCGTCGACGCGAGGGCGCGGCCCTTCTTCCGTGACGTGAACGACCACCTCACCCGGGTGAACGAGTCCGTCGAGGGCCTGGACCGGCTGGTGTCGGACGTCCTGTCGGCGCATCTGGCGCAGATGAGCGTCCGGCAGAACGACGACATGCGGAAGATCTCCGCGTGGGCGGCCATGGCCGCGATCCCGACGATGATCGCCGGGATCTACGGCATGAACTTCGAGCACATGCCGGAGCTGCGCTGGGTGTGGGCCTATCCGGCGGTGATCGCGGTCATGGCCGCCCTGGAGGTCCTCCTCTACCGGACGTTCAAACGGCGGGGCTGGATGTGAGAACCCGCTCAGGCGAACTCGGGGGCGGTCGTGGCGGGGCCGCCGAGGGCGTCGCGGCGTTCCGGCATCGTCAGACTCACCATGCGCCGCCAGCCGCCGAGCCGCTCGTACCCGTACACGGCGTGGATACCGAAGGCGAGCACCGCGGCCTTGGGGCGGGACCAGCCGAGGACGCGGCCCATGTGGGCCATCACCGCGAGGCTGACGTCCCGGTAGACGCGGATCTCGGCGAGCGCGCTCTCCCGCAGGACGCGCTGGATGTCGGGGCCGTGCCCGGCTGCGGCGAAGCGCAGCAGTTCCTCGTGGGTGTAGGCGAGGTGGTTGTCCTCGTCGTGGGAGATCATCCGTACCGCCCTGCCGAGCACCGGGTGGTCCGAGAAGTGCTTCGTCAGCATCTCCATCTGTTCGGCGGCGCGCTGTTCGGTGACCCTGCTGTGGGCGAGGTACGTGATCACGTCCTGCACGGTGAGCGGCTGGTCCGCCTTGAGCTTCTCGTGCGCGAGGCCGATGCCCCGCTTCTCCAGGAGCATCGTGTAGTCGGTCTCCGGCGGGACCTCGACGGGTTCGAGGCCGCGCTTCCTCAGCAGCGCGTTGAAGATGCGCCCGTGCTTGTCCTCGTCCGCGCCATGGCGGGTGATCTTGGGGGCGAGGGCGCGCTCGCTCGCGGGCACGAGCGCGGCGATACGGGCGTTCTCCCAGCCGCCCTGCGCCTCACCGCTGGCCGCGATGGAGCAGAACAGCCGGAACGACTCGTCGTGGTCGAGGATCTCCTGGAACAGACTCTTGGCCGAAAGCATCTGAGAGCACCTCTCTGCAGAATTCCGCAAAGAACGAGTCAAATGCCCCCGGGGCCCCACGGCAACAGGTGTGCGGGACAACTCCGCCGAACGACGGACCGACGGCCGCGCGCCGGAAGCGTAACCGCGCGCGGCCGGGCGCGTTGTTACCCGTGACGGCCGTGGCGGGGAAGACCCCCGAGCCCCCACCACGGCCGTAGGGAACTCCTCGGCGGTGCGTGCCTCGTTACGCGAGTCCGGCCCGCTCCAGCGCCTCGGACCCGGCGCGCAGCGAGGTGAGCCGCTCCTCCAGCGTGAAGCCCGCGGGGGCCAGCGACAGCGTCGTGACCCCGGCCGCCGCGTAGGCCTTCATCCGGTCGGCGACGCGCTCCACGGAGCCGAGCAGCGTGGTCCGGTCGATCAGCTCGTGCGGTACGGCGGCCGCGGCGCCCTGCTTGTCGCCGGAGAGGTACTTCTCCTGGATCTCGGCGGCCGCCTTCTCGTAGCCCATACGACGGGCGAGCTGGTTGTAGAAGTTCTGCTTGGCGCTGCCCATGCCGCCGACGTACAGGGCGGTGTAGGGGCGGAAGGTGTCGGCGAGTGCGGTCACGTCCTTGTCGTCACCGACGGCGAGGGGCAGCGTCGGGCAGACGTCGAAGCCGTCCATGGTCTTCCCGGCCTTCTCCCGCCCCGCGCGCAGGTGCCTGATCGCGGTGTCCTCCAGATGGTCGGCGGACGGGAAGATCAGCAGGGCGCCGTCGGCGATCTCACCGGTCTGCTCCAGGTTCTTGGGGCCGATCGCGGCGATGTAGAGCGGGATGTGCTCGCGCTGCGGGTGGACGGTGAGCTTGATCGGCTTGCCGGGGCCGCCGGGCAGGGGAAGGGTCCAGTGCTCACCGTCGTGGCTGAGGCGTTCGCGGGTCATGGCCTTGCGGACGATCTCGACGTACTCGCGCGTGCGGGACAGCGGCTTGTCGAACTTGACGCCGTACCAGCCCTCGGAGACCTGCGGGCCGGAGACGCCGAGGCCGAGACGGAAGCGGCCGCCGGACAGCGAGTCCAGGGTCGCCGCGGTCATCGCGGTCATCGCGGGCTGGCGGGCCGGGATCTGGAAGATGGCCGAGCCGACGTCGATGCGCTCAGTCTGGGCGGCGACCCAGCTGAGCACGGTGGCGGCGTCGGAGCCGTACGCCTCGGCGGCCCAGCAGACGGCGTAGCCGAGGCGGTCGGCCTCCTGGGCCACGGCGAGATTGTCCGCGTCCATTCCGGCGCCCCAGTAGCCGAGGTTGATCCCGAGCTGCATGGCCTTCCCCTTACTCATCAGTAACGTCCCTTGTGGCCCCGACACTAGCGCGGGGCACGGGGATCGCCCAGGCCGCGGGTGGCGTCGCGGGCGCGCGGGTCGCGAACTCGGGCCCGGATCACCCGCATCGGTTGTCCACAGGCAACCCACGGCACCAGCTCTGGCCAGTAATCTCGGCGCACATGGAGCAGAGGCATCTCGGCCGTACCGGCCTGCGTGTGTCCCGGATCGGACTCGGCACCCTGACCTGGGGGCGGGACACCGACGAACATGATGCCGCGGACCTGCTGAAGACCTTCTGGGAGGCCGGTGGAACACTCGTCGACACCGCGGACGTCTACGGGAACGGCGAGTCCGAGTACCTGCTCGGCCGGCTGATGGAGGGACTGGTGCCGCGCCGGGACCTGGTGCTGTCGACCAAGGCCGGGAGCGTGCCGGACCCGGACCGGCGGTACGACGGGTCGCGGGGGCATCTGCTCGCCGCGCTGGACTCCTCGCTCGCCCGGCTCGGCACGGACTACGTCGACGTGTGGCACATCCACGCCTTCGACCCGCAGACCCCGCTGGAGGAGACGCTCCAAGCGCTGGACCTGGCGGTGAGCAGCGGGCGGGCCCGTTACGCGGGCATCTCCAACTTCTGCGGCTGGCAGCTCGCGAAGGCGGCCACCTGGCAGCTGGCCGCGCCCGGGACGCGGACCCGGCTGGCGAGCACGCAGATGGAGTACTCGCTGCTCCAGCGGGGCGTCGAGCGGGAGGTGCTGCCGGCCGCGCTGGACCTGGGCATCGGGCTGCTGCCGTCGTCGCCGCTGGGACGGGGGGTGCTGACCGGAAAGTACCGGGGCGGCGCCCTGCCGCCGGACTCCCGGGGCGCCTCCGACCATCTGGCGCCGTTCGTCGAGCCGTATCTCGACGACACCGCGAGCCGCATCGTGGACGCCGTGTCCACGGCGGCGGACGGGCTGGCGGTCACACCGCTCCAGGTCGCCCTCGCCTGGGTGCGGGACCGGCCCGGCGTCGCGGCACCGGTCGTGGGCGCGCGCAACGCGCGGCAGCTCATGGCGGCGTTGTCAGTGGAGGCCCTTAGTCTTCCTGACGAGATCTGCCGGGCGCTCGACGATGTGTCGGCGCCCGTGCACCGCTATCCCGATCACGACTGGAGCACGCTGTGAGCACGGAGCCGGAGACCGCCGAGGACACCGCGGACGCCGAGCCGGGGCGGCCGCAGGCCGCGGAGGCCGGGGACGCGGGAACGGAGGCCGGGGACGCCGGGGCCGGTGGGCGGTCGGAGGCCGAGGCCGAGCTGGCGGCGCAGCGGCTGGAGCGGGAGCGGATCGAGCGGCGCAGGGCGGAGAGGCAGGCGCCCGTCGACGCGGGTGCGAAGCTCAGCGGCAAGGCGGCCGAACTGCTCGCGGCGGTGCGCGCGGTGGAGAGCGGGGCTCAGCCGCCCACGACGGTGTTCGAGGAGCCACCGCCCCGGCGGCAGGCTCCCGAGCCGGTACGGCGGACGCAGGCCGTGGCACCCGCGGCGGTGAGCGGGCCCGCGCCCGAAACGGTCGAGGGCGTACGCCGGGTGCTGGGCGAGGGGGACGCTCCCGAAGCCCTCGCCGCCCAGGTCGCGTCGGTCCTCGGTGAGGGGGCGGAGGAGCGGTTGCGGGCCGACCCGTGGCAGTTGCTGCGGGTCGGCGGGGTGCGGCCGGAGCAGGCCGACGGTTTCGCGCGGACGCTGCTGGGGGCGGAGTGCGGGCCCGGTGACGAGCGGCGGGGGCGTGCGGTGACCGTGTGGCTCCTGGAACAGGCGGCGCTGGCCGGGCACACCGCGCTGGAGATGCCCGCGCTGACCGCCGCGCTCGCCCAGCGCGGGGTTCCGGCTCCCGAGGAGGCCGTGCAGGCGGCGCTCGCCGAGGGTGACGCCCTGGCCTTCCAGGACGGGCTGGACGAACACGAGAACGAGGACGACCAGAGCGCCGTCGGCGACGGGACCGGTGACGACGCGGCCGGCGGCGAGGGCGAGGAGCGCCCTGTCCGGGTCCTGGTCGGGCTGGAGCGGTACGCGCTCGCCGAGGAGAGCCTGGCCGACGGTCTGGCCCGGCTGATCAACTCCGCCCCCGGGCAGGACGGTTCCGGCGAGGCGTGGGAGCGGGCGGCGGACGGCGCCCAGGGGGCGGCCGCCGAGCTGATCCGGGCGGTCGCCGCCCACGGGCTGGTGCTGCACACCGGCGGGGAGGCCTCGCGGACCGAGGCGGCGGAGCTGGTGCGCGCGGCGCGTGGGCTCGGACTGCGCGTCTGGGCCGTCGCACACGGTCCCGTCGGCCGGGACCGGTTCGCCGAGCTGCCGGCCGGGCCGGAGGCCGGCGTGACGACCGTCGCCGGGCTGCTGGCCGGGGCGGAGGGGCCGGGGCGGGACGCCGAGGGCGCGCTCGACCTCGATCTGCTGGTCGTCCTCGACGCGCCCCAGCTCGACGTGGAGACCGCGGCGCTGCTCGTCGAGTCGCTGCCGGACGGGGCACGGCTGGTACTGGCCGGGGACCCCGCAGTGCTGTGGTCCATCGGTCCCGGGCGGGTCTTCGCGGATCTGCTGGCGGTGCGCCGGTGTCCCTGCGTCGCCTCGCGGCGGCCGGATCCCGGACCGCTCGGGGAGCTGGTGTCGGGTGTCGGCGCGGGCGAGCTCCTCGAGGTCGAGGCACCCGGCAAGGAGGTCGTGATCGTCCCGGTGCGGGACGCGGGCGAGGCGGTGCACCGGACCGTGCAGCTCGTCGCCGACTCGGTGCCCCGGGCGATCGGTGTGCCGGCGGAGCAGACGGTGGTCGTCACACCGGGGCACGGGGGCGCGGCGGGGACGCGGGCGCTGAACGCCGCGCTGAAGGAACGGCTCAATCCCGGCCCCGGTCGCTTCGGCGGCTTCGACCCCGGTGACCGTGTCGCCTACTCCCCCGCGCCGGGCCGCACCCTCCCGGGCCGGGTGGTCGAGGCCGACGCCGGGGGACTGCACCTGTCGTGTTCCGGTGAGGCCGTGGTCGTACCGCAGGAGCGGGTGGAACAGTCCGTACGGCACGGCTGGGCCCTGACCGCGCACCAGGCGGTGGGTACCCGCTGGCCCGCGGTGGTCGTGGTGCTGCCGGGCGATGCGGCGCAGGCGCTGAGCCGCCCCTGGGTGTACACCGCGTTCGGACGCGCGGAACGCCACCTCTCGGTGGTCCACGGAGTCGACCAGGCCCTGCCGAGGGCGGTCGCGGAGGTGCTGCCCAGGCCCCGGACGACCCGCCTGCCGGAACTGCTGGAGGCGCAGGTGCCGGCGGAGGGCTGAGGACCGAGGGGCAGCGGCGGCCACGCGGGTCCTCCCCGTGGCCGCCGCCTCCCGGGTGCCGCGTGGCCGGTCAGCGGCGGTCCGCTTCCAGGGGTTCCAGGTCCTCGTCCTCGTCCAGGTCCAGCTCGTCGTCGAGGTCCCCGGCGCCGTCCGGCTCGTCCTCGTCGTCGTCCTCGTCGTCGTGGTCCTCGTCGTCGTCCGGCTCGTCGTCGAACACCGCGCTGACGTCGAACCGGCAGACCACGCCCTGCGGATCGACGGCCTCGAACGGGGCTTCCAGCCACTCCCCCGGTTCGGCGGGCTCCTCGGCCGCCGTCACCCACAGCGTGGAGTCGCCCTCCACCAGGCCGAACTCCTTGTGCCGGGAGGCGATCTCGTCCGGCTCGAACTCCCCGAAGAGGATGCCCAGCGCCCCGTGGACCGTGTTCGCGGCCTCCGCGTCGATGCTGTCCGCGTCCGCCGCCTCGATCCGCTCGGCCTGCGCCAGCAGTCGCTGCGGCTCCGCCACCGCGTAGTCGCGGCGGATCAGCACGCTCAACGCGTTCGGCTCCTCGGGCCCCGTGTACGGCGGCAGCGTGTCCTCCCCGCCGGGGATCTCGAAGGGCGTGACTTCGTCGTAACGGTCGTAGAGCAGCTCGTCGTACGCCTCCGCGGCCGCGGCCAGCTGGTTGAACGCCTCGTAGACAGCCGGGTCGTCCTCCCCCGACCTGCGTTCGACCGCCGCGAGATGACGGTCGAGCGCGGTCTTGACCACCTCGGCGGCGGCGCGTACCTCGGCAGCGGTGGGCTGCTCAGCATCAGACATAGGGCAGACGCTATCCGTACCGGGGCGTTGCCCGCACAATAGATGCGATGCCGGAATACGAATTTGTCGACGTGTACGTGCCGCGCGGGGTCTCCCGCAACGACGCCACACGCCTGCTGACGGACCATGCCGAGTACGGGAACTGGGAGTTGCACCGCCTCAGCCTGCTGCGCGACGGCAGTCGCAGGGTGCGGCTGCGCCGGCGGATCATCCGCCAGGTGCGGGCCACGTGGTGAGCTGAGGCGCCACGGACGGAACGGAGCGGACCCCACCGGATAGGGGGGTCCGCTCCGTCACCGTTCGCGGGTCAGTGCGTGGCGTCGTGCTGCGCCGACGCGCTGTGCCGACGACGCGCTGTGCCGACGACGCGCTATGCCGAGGCGCGCGCCCTGCGGTAGAGGACCGCGCCCGCCAGCAGCGCTCCCGCGCTCAGTGAGGCGGCCGCGCCCATCGGCAGCCCGCTGCCGGTCTGCGCGAGCCGGGAGTCGCGGCCGAGTTGTGTGACGGCCCCGCGGGCGCCGTTCCCGGACCCGGTGTCGTCCCCGCGGCCGGAGCCGGCCTCGTCCCTGGTGCCCGAACTGGAGTCCACGCCCCTGTCGGGGCCGGTGCCGCCGTCGCCCGGCGTGCCGGGCTGCCCGGGGCCGCCCGGCGGGGTCGAGCCCCCGTCGTCACCGCCCGGCGGCGTCGTGTGACCGTGGCCGTCCGCTGTGTTCGCGCAGTCGCCGCCCACCGCCGCGTTGCCGACGCCGACGACGCTGACGCTGTTGCCGCAGACGTTGACCGGCACGTGCACCGGCACCTGGACCGTGTTGCCGGAGCCGACGCCGGGCGAGCCCTCGGTGTGCCCGTCCGCCTGCGCCCCGCCGCCGGGGGAACCGTGGTCACCGGAACCGCCGTACTCGTGCTCGTCGCCGTAGCCACCCGGCGTCCCCGGGCCCCCGCCCTGGTCGGCGCACGAGTTGCCGATCGCGGGATTGAGGATGCCCACGACGCTGATGGTGTTGCCGCAGACGTCGACCGGCACGTGCACCGGCACCTGGACCGTGTTGCCGGACAGCACGCCCGGCGAGTTCGCGCTGGAGCCGCTCGCGCCCGAGTCGGCGTGGGCGTGGCCGCCGACGGCGGCGATCACACCGGTCGCCGCCGCCACGGTCATCAGTCCCTTGCGGGTGCCCTGTCGCATTGCTGAATTCCTGCCTTCCCCCACGTGGACCTACGTGAAAAGACCGGTCGGTCCCGGAGCGCATGGCGCGCGCTTCGGGACCGACGGCGTGGACGAACCTAGAAAGGCAGCGTCACTTGTTGATGCAGCTGTTGCCGAAGGCGGGGTTCAGCACGCCGATCACCGAGATCGTGTTGCCGCAGACGTTCACGGGGACGTGCACGGGAACCTGAATCACGTTGCCGGACAGGACGCCCGGGGAACCCACGGCTGCACCCTGGGCACCCGAGTCGGCGACGGCGAGGCCCGCGCCCGCGAGAACCAGGCCACCGGTGGCAGCCGCAGCGGCGACGACCTTCTTGATCATTATTCCTCCTTGTTGGCAATGCGATCCCAGGTAGCTGATCGCATCACCAGTAACGAGGAGGAACTAATAGGGCTACGACCTGATGAGCGCATTCACCCGTCACGGTCACGCCGGGCACACGCGGGCGAATACTGAAGTGTCGTTTCAGTGGGCGAATTCAGGACGCGTCGATGAACCGGTCGAGCACCCGCACGCCGAACTTGAGCCCGTCCACGGGCACCCGCTCGTCGACACCGTGGAACATCCCGGCGAAGTCCAGCTCCGGCGGCAGTTTCAGCGGGGCGAAGCCGAAGCAGCGGATGCCGAGGTCGTCGAAGGACTTGGCGTCGGTGCCGCCCGAGAGCATGTAGGGCACGGCCCGCGCGATCGGGTCCTCGGCGCGCAGGGCGCTCTGCATGGCGTCGACGAGGCTGCCGTCGAAGTCGGTCTCCAGCGCCTTGTCGGCGTGCACGTCCTCGCGCCGCACCCGGGGGCCGAGCAGCCGGTCGAGGTCGGTGAGGAACTCCTCCTCGTGGCCGGGCAGGAAGCGCCCGTCGACGTGCGCGGTGGCCTGGCCCGGGATGACGTTGACCTTGTAGCCGGCGCCGAGCATGGTGGGCGCGGCCGAGTTGCGCAGGGTGGCGCCGATCATCTTGGCGATGCCGCCGAGCTTCTCCAGGGTCTCGTCCATGTTCTCGGGGTCGAGTTCGACGCCGAGCGCGTCGGAGAGCTCGTCGAGGAAGGACCGCACGGTCTTGGTGACCCGCACCGGCCACTTGTGCCGGCCGACCCGCCCGACGGCCTCGCACAGCTCGGTGATCGCGTTGTCGGTGTTGGTCATCGAGCCGTGCCCGGCCGTGCCGTCCACGGTGAGCCGCATCCAGTGCATGCCCTTCTGGGCGGTCTCGACCAGGTAGAGGCGCAGCTGCTCGTTGACGGTGAAGGAGAAGCCGCCGACCTCGCCGATGCCCTCGCTCACGCCCTCGAACAGCTCGGGGTGCTTGTCGACGAGGTGACGCGCGCCCCAGGTCCCGCCGGCCTCCTCGTCGGCGAGGAAGGCGAGGACGATGTCGCGCGGGGGCCTGCGTCCGGCGCGCAGCCGGTCGCGGACGACCGCGAGGGTCATCGCGTCCATGTCCTTCATGTCGACGGCGCCGCGGCCCCACACGCAGCCGTCGGCGATCTCGCCGGAGAAGGGGTGGTGGGTCCAGTCCGCCGCGTTGGCCGGCACCACGTCGAGGTGGCCGTGGATGAGCAGCGCGGGCCGGGACGGGTCCTCGCCCTCGATCCGTGCCACGGTGGAGGCGCGGCCCTTGTGCGACTCGATGATCCTCGGTTCGAGGCCCACCTCGGCGAGCTTGCCAGCGACGTACTCGGCCGCCTTGCGCTCACCCGGCCCCGAGTGGTCGCCGTAGTTGCTGGTGTCGATCTGGATCAGCTCGCGGCAGAGGTCGACGACCTCGTCCTCGCCGGTGACGCCTTCGGCCGTGCCCGTGTCCCTCACGCCGCTTCCTTCCGCAGTCGCCGCTGGTGGTCCCCCTCATCCTCCCCCCGAGTCCACCCCCTCCCCAAGACCGCTCCCGGTCCGTCACACGGCGTTCACCGCGGTCGGGGCCTCGTGAGGGGTGTGATCAGCCACCCCGGAAAGCCTGGTAATGTTTACGACGTCGCCGCAGGGGAAACCCAGCGCGACAGACACCTTGTCCGGGTGGCGGAATGGCAGACGCGCTAGCTTGAGGTGCTAGTGCCCTTTATCGGGCGTGGGGGTTCAAGTCCCCCCTCGGACACCAGCGGAGAACACCAGCAAAGACCCCTGTTGACCAGGGGTCTTCTGCTTTTTTGGACAGCTCGCCCGGCGCTGTGCGGGCCGTCTCTCCCCCACCGGGAGGATCCTGGGTTGAGAGCCCTCGGCACCCGTGCCGAGGGGCCCGAACGGCCCCTCCAGGTGGCCGCCGGACCACGACGAACCTAGCGTCGTACTAAAATATCCGGCTTGTTACGGAGCTGGAGCCGGACAACCCCAGGCAGACCTGCGGGCCCGCCAGCGCCCCGGAGGTTTCCGGGATGGAGACGCGAGGACCGGATGGCAGCCATACACGAGAGCAGCGCTCTCGGCCTGCTCGACGAAGAGATCCGCGAACGGTTCGGTGACAGGGCACGCTTCTCCGGAGGGCCCGCTGCCTCTCCGCGCACGCTGGTGGACGTCTTCGAGGCGTCCGTGCGGGCGCATCCCGACGAACTCGCCCTGGACGACGGGGCGGTCCGGCTCACCTACCGGGCCCTCGCCGTCGAGGTGGAGCGGCTGCGGACACGGCTCGCCACGGCCGGGGTCGGGCTCGGGGACCGGGTGGGGGTGCGCGTCCCGTCGGGGACCAACGATCTGTACGTCGCGATCCTCGCCGTGCTCGCGGCCGGTGCCGCCTATGTGCCCGTGGACGCCGAGGACCCGGACGAGCGGGCCGAGCTGGTGTTCGGGGAGGCTGAGGTACGGGCCGTCGTCGGGGCCGGGCACGAGGTGGCCGTCCACGGGGACGCGTCCGGCGAGGACGCCGGACGGCCCGGAATCGAGCACGACGCCTGGATCATCTTCACCTCCGGGTCCACCGGGAAGCCCAAGGGTGTCGCCGTCAGCCACCGCAGCGCCGCCGCGTTCGTGGACGCCGAGGCCGCCCTGTTCCTGACCGAGGAGCCGATCGGGCCCGGCGACCGGGTCATGGCGGGGTTGTCGGTCGCGTTCGACGCGTCCTGCGAGGAGATGTGGCTGGCCTGGCGGTACGGGGCGTGTCTGGTACCGGTGCCGCGGGCGCAGGTGCGCAGCGGGGCCGATCTGGGTCCGTGGCTGGTCGAGCAGGAGATCTCGGTCGTGTCGACCGTGCCGACGCTGGCCGCCCTGTGGGAGCCGGAGACCCTCGACGACGTTCGGCTGCTGATCTTCGGCGGTGAGGCGTGCCCGCCCGAGCTGGCGCAGCGGCTGGTGACCGAGGGGCGCGAGGTCTGGAACACCTACGGTCCGACCGAGGCCACCGTCGTGGCCTGTGCGTCGCTGATGGGCGGCGGGGAGCCGGTGCGGATCGGGCTGCCGTTGCGGGGCTGGGAGCTGGCCGTCGTGGACGAGGCCGGGGAGCCGGTCGCCATGGGAGCCAGTGGCCAGTTGGTGATCGGGGGGGTCGGGCTCGCCCGGTACCTCGACGCCGAGAAGGACGCGGAGAAGTACGCTCCGCTCCCGTCGCTGGGCTGGGAACGCGCGTACCGCAGCGGTGACCTGGTGCGCGCCGAACCCGAGGGGCTGGTGTTCCTCGGACGGGCGGACGAGCAGATCAAGCTCGGCGGGCGGCGGATCGAGCTGGGTGAGGTGGACTCCGCTCTGCAGGCGCTGCCCGGTGTCGCCGGCGCCGCCGCCGCCGTACGGACCGCGCGCAGCGGCAACCAGTTGCTCGTCGGGTATGTCGTGACCCAGGAGGGCTGGGACGCGGGGGCGGCGGTGGAGCGGCTGCGGGCCGAGCTGCCGGCGGCGCTGGTGCCGCTGCTCGCGCCGGTCGCCGAGCTGCCGACCCGGACGTCCGGCAAGGTGGACCGGGCCGCCCTGCCCTGGCCCCTGGAGGGGATCGGGACGGGTGTCAAGGCCGAGCAGCTCTACGGCACCGAGGCATGGCTCGCCGAGCAGTGGACCGAGGTGCTGGGGATTCCGGTCACGGCCGCGACCGACGACTTCTTCGCGATCGGCGGGGGCAGCCTGGCCGCCGCCCAGCTGACCACGCGGCTGCGCACCCGCTACCCGAGCGCCGCCGTGCTCGACATCTACCAGCGGCCCACGCTGCGGAAGCTGGCCCGGCGGCTCCAGGAGTCGGCTCAGGACGACGGCGCGCGGCGGACGGTCGCCCCGGTGCCCCGGCGGGCCCAGGTGGTGCAGTTGCTCGTCCTGGTGCCGCTGTTCGCGCTGACCGGGCTGCGGTGGACGGTCGTGCTCGCGGCCGTCGGGAACGTGCTGAGCGGGTACGCCTGGCTGCCGACCGCCCCCTGGTGGGTCGTGGGCGCCCTGGCCGTGCTGCTCTTCACGCCGCCGGGGCGGCTCGCCGTCGCCGCCGGCGGGGCCAGGCTGCTGCTGCGTGGCGTGCGGCCGGGCAGGTATCCGCGCGGCGGGAGCGTTCATCTGCGGCTGTGGGCGGCTGAGCGGCTGGCCGAGGCCGGCGGGGCCACCACGCTGACCGGGGCATGGCTGGAGCGGTACGCGCGGGCGCTGGGTGCCAAGGTCGGGCAGGACGTGGATCTGCACTCGCTGCCGCCGGTCACCGGCATGCTCAAGCTGGGCCGGGGCGCGGCCGTGGAGTCCGAGGTCGACCTGTCCGGCTACTGGCTGGACGGGGACCGGCTCGAGATCGGGCCGGTCAAGGTCGGCGCGCACGCCGTGGTCGGAACGCGCAGCATCCTCTTCCCGGGGGCGCGGGTCGGCAAGCGCGCCGAGGTGGCGCCGGGGTCGGCCGTCACCGGGCAGATCCCCACCGGGCAGCGGTGGGCCGGCGCGCCCGCGGTCAAGCTCGGCAAGGCCAAGCGCAACTGGCCGAAGGAGCGACCGGGGCGCGGCCTGTTCTGGCGGGGGCTGTACGGGACCTCCGGTGTCGCGCTGTCGGGTCTGCCGGTGCTGGGGGCGGGGGCGGCGCTGCTGGTGGTGAGCCGGTTCGTCACCCCTGGTCAGGGGCCGGCGGAGGCCCTCGGGGGCGCCGCCCTGGCGCTGGTGCCGGCGACGCTCGCCTTCGGGGCGGCGTACGCGTTGCTGATCCTGGCCGGCGTGCGGGGGCTGAGCATCGGGCTGCGGGAGGGGACGTTCCCGACGCACAGCAGGGCCGGGTGGCAGGCGTGGACCGTCACGCAGCTGATGGACCGGGCCCGGGACACGCTGTTCCCGCTGTACGCCGGGCTGATCACACCGGTGTGGCTGCGGCTGCTCGGGATGCGGATCGGGCGGGGCGCCGAGGTCTCGACCGTGCTGGCGCTGCCCAGCCTGACGACGGTCGGCGAGGGCGCGTTCCTCGCCGACGACACGCTGACCGCGCCGTACGAGCTCGGCGGCGGGTGGATGCGGATCGGGCGCGCGGAGATCGGGCGCCGGGCGTTCCTCGGGAACTCGGGGATGACGGCGCCCGGGCGGAGCGTGCCGGACGGCGGGCTGGTCGGGGTGCTCTCGGCCACGCCGAAGAAGGCGAAGAAGGGAAGCTCCTATCTGGGGCTGCCGCCGGTGAAGCTGCCGCGCAGCGCGGCCGACGGCGACCAGAGCCGGACCTACGACCCGCCGGCCCGCTTGCTGTGGGCGCGGGCGTTCGTGGAGCTGTGCCGGATCGTGCCGGTGTTCTGCTCGGCGGGGCTGGCCCTGCTGACGGTGGCCGCGCTGTGCGCGCTGGGAGGCTGGGCGTGGCCGCTGGGCGGGGCCGTGCTGCTCGCGGCGGGCCTGCTCGCGGGTGCCGGGTCCGTGCTGGCCAAGTGGGTGCTCGTGGGGCGGCACCGCGCCGCGGAGCACCCGCTGTGGAGCGGGTTCGTGTGGCGCAACGAGCTGGCGGACACCTTCGTAGAGGTGCTGGCCGTGCCGTGGCTGGCGGGCGCGGTGCCGGGCACGCCGCTGATGACCGCCTGGCTGCGGGCCCTGGGCGCGCGGATCGGCCGGGGCACCTGGGTGGAGAGCTACTGGCTGCCGGAGGCGGACCTGGTGACCCTCGGGGACGCCGCCGCCGTGAACCGGGGCTGTGTACTGCAGACACACCTCTTCCACGACCGGATCTTGCGGACGGATACTGTGGTTCTCCGTGAGGGCGCGACGCTGGGTCCGGGCGGCATCGTCCTGCCCGGCAGCACCGTGGGGGCCCGTACCACCCTGGGTCCCGCGTCGCTCGTGATGGCGGCGGAGTCCGTCCCCGACGACACCCGGTGGCTGGGCAACCCGATCGAGGCATGGCGCCGCTAGGAATCCCCGCCACGGCGGGGATCGAGGGCGGTCGTACGAGCACGGCGCAGGGAGCAGACGCGGCAGTGGCGGTTCAGCAGGCGGCGGGTCCGGACCCGTACTTTCCGGCCAACGGCGATCACCGGTACCGGGTGCACCGCTACGAACTCGCGCTGGACTACCGGCCGGGGCCCAACCGGCTGGCCGGCACGGCGCGGATCAACGCCATCGCGGGCCGGGTCGCGCTCGCCGAGTTCCAGCTCAACCTCGCCGACTTCAAGATCGGGCGGGTACGGGTGGACGGCCGGCAGGCGCACTACACCCACCGTGGTGAACGGCTGCGGGTGCGGCCGGCCAAGGCGGTGCGGGCCGGTGCGGCGTTCACCGTCGAGGTGCACTGGTCGGGCAACCCCCGGCCGGTGAACAGCCCCTGGGGCGGCATCGGCTGGGAGGAACTGGTCGACGGGGCGCTGGTGGCGAGCCAGCCGGTCGGGGCGCCGTCCTGGTACCCGTGCAACGACCGGCCGGCCGACAAGGCGTCGTACCAGATCTCGGTCACGACGCCGTCCGCGTACTCGGTGGTCGCCGGTGGGCGGCTGCTCACGCGGACGACGAAGGCGTCGACGACGACCTGGGTGTACGAGCAGGCCGCGCCGACGCCGAGCTACCTGGTGGGGCTCGCGATCGGGAAGTACCGGACGGTGCTGCTCGGCGACCCGGGCCCCGGTGGCGTGCCGCAGCACGGGCACATCCCGGCTCAGCTGCTGCCCGAGTTCTCGCGGGACTTCGCCCGCCAGCCGGCCATGATGGAGCTGTTCCAGGAGCTGTTCGGGCCCTACCCGTTCGAGGAGTACGCCGTCGTCGTGACGGAGGAGGAGCTCGATGTGCCGGTGGAGGCGCAGGGGCTCTCGCTGTTCGGCGCCAACCATGTGGACGGCGCGCGGGGCTCGGAGCGGCTGATAGCGCATGAGCTGGCGCATCAGTGGTTCGGCAACAGCGTTTCCCTCGCGGACTGGCGGCACATCTGGCTGAACGAGGGGTTCGCGAAGTACGCCGAGTGGCTGTGGTCGGAGCGCTCGGGCGGACCGACCGCGCAGCAGCTCGCGGCCGTCGCCCACCGGTCGCTGTCGGGCCGGCCGCAGGATCTGAAGATCGCCGACCCGGGACGGAAGTCGATGTTCGACGACCGGCTGTACCAGCGGGGCGGGCTCGTGGTGCACGCCGTGCGGTGCGCGCTCGGGGACGAGGCCTTCTTCCGGATGCTGCGGGCTTGGGCCGGGCAGCACCGGGGCGGCGTGGTCACCACGGCGGCGTTCACCGCGCACGCGGCCCGGTACGCGTCCGGACCGCTGGACGAGCTGTTCCGGGTGTGGCTGGAGGAGCGGGCGCTGCCGCCGCTGCCGGAGCAGGACGTGCGGATTCCCGTCCGGCCCCTGTTCCCGCCCAGCGGCGCGTGAGGCGGTCCCGGCCTCTCCCCGCCGCGTGCGCCGGGTGCGCCCTGCCCTGCCCCGCCGTCGGCGCGCCGGGTGCCCACGGCGTCGCCCCGCGGTGCAGCACAATGGAGCGCATGTCCCGACGCCCCGGCCGTTCCCGCGGCCCACGCCCCGCCGCTCCGGCGCACCACCCGGAATGTCCGTGCGGTCTCGCCGAGCCGTACGAGACGTGCTGCGGCCGGTACCACCGGGGTGAGGCCGCGGCACCGACAGCCGAGGCGCTGATGCGGTCGCGCTACTCCGCCTTCGTCCGGCTGGACGAGGGCTATCTGCTGCGGACCTGGCATCCGCGCACCCGCCCCGCGCCGCTCGGGCTCGACGCCGGGACGCGGTGGACGGGGCTGGAGATCCTCGGCACGACGGAGGGTTCCGCGTTCCACGGCACGGGGACCGTGACGTTCCGGGCGTCCTTCCGGGGCGGCGCGCTGCACGAGCGCAGCCGGTTCGAGCGGGTCGGGGGCGCGTGGGTGTACGTGGACGGGGAGTTCCTCGACTGAGCGAGGACGGCCGGTGAGGCCGCTCACGGCGCGAGGATGTCCAGCTCCTGGAGCGCGCCGACCGTGATCTCCCGGGTCAGCTCCCGCGCGCGTGCCGCGTCGCCCGCCCGCACCGCCTCCGCGACCTGGACGTGCAGGGTGACCGCGGCCGGGTCGGGGTCCTCGAACATCACGTCGTGATGGGTGCGGCCGGCCAGCACCTCGGCGACGACGTCACCGAGGCGGGCGAACATCTCGTTGCCGGAGGCGTTGAGGATCACCCGGTGGAAGGCCACGTCGTGCAGCAGATAGCCCTCCAGCTGGTGCCCGCGTGAGTGGGCGACCATGCCGAGGGCGCACTCGGTCAGCTCGGCGCACTGCTCGGCGGTGGCGTGGCGGGCGGCCAGCCCGGCGGCGACGGGTTCGACCGCGGAACGCAGAACGGTCAGGGAGCGCAGCTGGTGGGGGCGGTCGGCACCGGCCAGCCGCCAGCGGATGACCTGGGGGTCGTAGACGTTCCACTCGGACCTGGCGCGGACGGTGACGCCCACCCGGCGGCGGGACTCGACCAGGTGCATCGACTCCAGCACCCGCACCGCCTCGCGCATCACCGAGCGGGAGACGTCGAAGCGCTGCGCCAGTTCGTCGGTGCGCAGCACACTGCCCGGCGGGTACTCGCCCGCCGTGATCTCGGGGCCGAGGGTGTCCAGGACACGGCCGTGCAGCCCTCGGCCCATGGTGCTCATGCACTCAGCGTACGGGGCGGATCACCCTTCTAAAAGTCAGACTTATTCATCACAGACACTTGAATTCGTCGTACCTAATGGGTTTCATTTGGCCGACGCCGGATGCGACGTCGTAAGTCGAGGAAGACAGCGAGGCAGTCATGCGTACCCCCCACGTCGTCGTGGTGATGGGCGTCGCGGGCACGGGCAAGACCACGATCGGTCCCCTGCTCGCCGCCCGGCTCGGCGTCCCCTACGCCGAGGGCGACGACTTCCACCCGCCGGCCAACATCGCCAAGATGTCGGCCGGTACCCCGCTCGACGACGCGGACCGGTGGCCGTGGCTGGACGCCATCGGTGCCTGGGCCCACGGGCGGACCGGGCTGGGCGGAGTGGTCAGCAGCTCGGCGCTGAAGCGGTCCTACCGGGACCGGCTCCGGGCCGCGGCGCCCGGGATCGTGTTCGTGCACCTCACGGGCGACCGCGCGCTCATCGAGGACCGGATGACGCACCGGCAGGGCCACTTCATGCCGACCGCGCTGCTGGACTCCCAGTTCGCCACGCTCCAGCCGCTCCAGGCGGACGAGGCGGGAGTCGCGGTCGATGTCTCCGGCACCCCGGAGGACATCACCGCGCGCGCGGTGACCGCGCTGGACGCCCTCGACCCGACGACGTCGCCCTCGGCGCCGTAACACCCCTCCCCCCTCCATCCCCGTATCTGCAAGGGAACCCCCGTGACCAGACTCAGCGTCGAGATGCTGGCGGCGGTCCCCGTCGAGCCGATCACCTCGGCGGGCCACGCACAACTGGGCATCGCGGTACTGGCGGGCATCGCCGTCATCGTCGTGCTCATCACCAAGTTCAAGCTGCACGCCTTCCTGGCGCTGACCATCGGGTCACTGTCGCTCGGAGCCTTCGCCGGCGCGCCCCTCGACAAGGTCATCACCACCTTCACCACCGGACTCGGCTCGACCGTGGCCGGCGTGGGCGTGCTGATCGCGCTGGGCGCGATCCTCGGCAAGATGCTCGCCGACTCCGGCGGCGCGGACGAGATCGTCGACACGATCCTCGCGAAGGCGAGCGGACGGTCGATGCCGTGGGCGATGGTGCTGATCGCCTCGGTGATCGGTCTGCCGCTGTTCTTCGAGGTCGGCGTCGTACTGCTGATCCCGGTCGTGCTGATGGTCGCCAAGCGCGGCAACTACTCGCTGATGCGGATCGGCATCCCCGCGCTCGCGGGCCTGTCCGTGATGCACGGCCTGGTCCCCCCGCACCCCGGTCCGCTGGTCGCCATCGACGCGCTCAAGGCCGACCTCGGCGTCACGCTGGCGCTCGGTGTGCTGATCGCCATCCCCACGGTGATCATCGCCGGTCCGCTGTTCTCCCGGTACGCCGCCCGCTGGGTGGACGTCCCGGCGCCGGAGCGCATGATCCCGCAGCGGCCGTCCGAGGAGCTCCACAAGCGCCCCGGGTTCGGCGCCACGCTGCTCACGATCATGCTGCCGGTCATCCTGATGCTGTCCAAGGCGCTGGTCGACATCGTGATCGACGACCCTGAGAACACCACGCAGCGCGTGTTCGACGTCGCCGGCTCCCCGCTGATCGCCCTGCTCGCCTCCGTCCTGCTGGGCATCTTCACACTCCTGCGCCCCGCCGGGTTCGCCAAGGAGCGCGTCTCCGGCCTCGTGGAGAAGGGGCTCGCGCCCATCGCGGGCATCCTGCTGATCGTCGGCGCGGGCGGCGGCTTCAAGCAGACGCTGATCGACACCGGCGTCGGACAGATGATCCTGGAGATCTCCAAGGACTGGTCAATCCCGGCGCTGCTGCTGGCCTGGCTGATCGCCGTGGCGATCCGGCTGGCGACGGGCTCGGCGACCGTGGCGACCGTCTCGGCGGCCGGTCTGGTCGCGCCGCTCGCGGTCGGCATGTCGACCACTGAGACGGCCCTGCTGGTGCTGGCCATCGGCGCCGGTTCGCTCTTCTTCAGCCATGTCAACGACGCCGGCTTCTGGCTGGTGAAGGAGTACTTCGGACTGAGCGTCGGCCAGACGATCAAGACCTGGTCGGTGATGGAGACGATCATCTCGGTGGTCGCGGGCGCCCTCGTCCTGCTGTTGTCCCTCTTCATATAGGCGATTCATAGGCGATTCATTCATAGGCGGTTCGTGCGGTCGTCCGGGAGCGCGCGACGGCGGCTCATCCCTCTCCACCGACGTCGGTGGAGAGGGATGAGCCCGCCCACTCCGGGTCCACCTCTCCCGGGGATTTGCCGCAGACCAGGCGCAAATGGATCATCTCCCCGTCGGACATGTGTGACGTGCGTCATAGCGGAATGGCGTCGGGCCCCCGACCATGGCGAGAACGTCACGCCCCCGTACCGGCCCCACGCCGGCCGCCGTGACCCGGCGCGACCGCCTTCCGCGGTGCGCCGCACCGCCTCCGCCGCGGCCCCCGCCCCCCCCATGATGGTCTCGAGGTAGACAGCTTGTCGGTCCTGGTTCTGGTTCTCGCCGTGAGCGCCGCCTGCTGCCTGGGCTTCGGCTTCGTCCTGCAGCAGAACGCGGCCCAGCACGCGCCGCGCGCCGACTTCCTGTCCCCCCGGCTCCTGCTGGACCTGATGAAGGTGCCCAGCTGGCTCGGTGGCATCGCGCTGATGGTGGCCGGCATGGGCCTCGGCGCCGCCGCGCTCGGCCAGGGGCAGCTCTCCCTGGTGGAGCCGCTGCTCGCCACCAACCTCCTGTTCGCCCTCGGGCTGTCCCGGCGCCGGACGGGGCGGCGCCTGGGCCGTCAGGGCTGGGCCGGCCTGGCACTGCTCGCGGGAGGCGTGATCACGTTCATCGTGGCCGGTCAGCCACGTGCGGGGGCCGCCGACGCGGACCCGGCGAGGCTGTGGATGATCGTCGGCGCGATGGTGGGCCTCGCGTTCCTGCTGACCCTGCGCGCCAAGCGGTCCCGGATGAGCTCCGCCCCGGTGCTGCTGGCCCTGGCGGCCGGCCTGCTCTACGGCGTGCAGGACGCGCTGACACGGGTCAGCGGCGACCGCTTCGCCGCGAGCGGCCTGGGCGGGCTGCTCACGTCCTGGCAGCCGTACGCCGTGCTGCTGATCGGCGTCACCGGGCTGCTGCTGGTGCAGAGCGCGTTCGAGGCCGGGTCGCTGTGCAAGTCGCTGCCCGCGCTCACCGCCGCCCAGCCGCTCGCCGGCATCGTCTGCGGTGTCGGCTTCCTCGGCGACCGGCTGCAGATGGACACCGGCGCGCTGGCCTGGCAGGCGGCGGGGCTCGCCGCCGTGGTCACGGGCATCGTCCTGCTCGGCATGCACCCGGCGATGCCACGCGGCGTCGTGCGGACGGCGGTTCCGGTCCCGGTCCCGGTGCTCCAGGGCGCCGCGACGCGCTGATCCGGCCGATGCGGGGCGCCCGGTTCTGATTCGGGCCGTCCACCGGGCCCTTTGAGCCGCTCACCGACGCGGGTGATCCGGCTCCGGCCCAGGCCGATCCACCGAGCCTCCCGTCCGGCCTGCTTGGATGGCTCCCATGAGCGCTGCTGACGAGATCCTCGACGTCGTCGACGAGCACGACCGCGTGATCGGGCAGGCCCCGCGCGGTGAGGTGTACGGGCGCGGCCTGCGCCACCGCTGCGTGTTCGTACAGGCCCGGGACGCCGAGGGCCGGCTGTTCGTGCACCGCCGCACGGCCACGAAGATGGTCTTCCCCTCCCTCTACGACATGTTCGTCGGCGGCGTGGTCGGCGCGGGCGAGTCCTACGACGACGCGGCCCTGCGCGAGGCCGAGGAGGAACTCGGCGTCAGCGGCCTGCCCCGCCCGGAGTACGTGTTCAAGTTCCTGTACGCCGACGGCGCCGGCCTCAGTTGGTGGTCCGCGGTGTACGAGGTCCGCTGCGAGCTCCCCGTCAGCCCGCAGGCCGAGGAGGTCGCCTGGCACGCCTTCCTGCCCGAGGAGGAGGTGCGGCTGCGGCTCGGCGAGTGGGAGTGGGTCCCGGACGGGCTGGCGGCGTACCACCGGCTGGAGGCGCACCGGCGCTGAGCGTGCCCGCGCGGCCCACCGGCGCCGGGCGTGCCCGCGCGCGTGATCCGGATAGGGTCGTGCGCGTGATCGATCTCGTGCGAAACGTCCGGCTCTGGTTCGAGCCCCGGCGGATCCGGGAGGAGGGCGACACACCCGACTACCGGTTCTCGCTGGCGAACGAGCGCACGTTCCTGGCCTGGCTGCGCACCGCGCTCGCGCTGATCGGCGGCGGGTTCGCGGTGGACCAGTTCCTGCCGGACCTCAGATGGGGCTGGCGGGTGGGGCTCGCGCTCGCCCTGCTCGGTGCGGGCGTGCTGTGCTCCCTGCGGGCGGTCAACCACTGGACGCGCTGCGAGCGCGCCATGCGCCGGGGCGAGGACCTGCCGGTGTCCCGCTTCCCGGCCCTGCTGAGTGCCGTCGTCGCGGTGGTGGCGGTCGCCATGGTCGTCGTGGTGCTCGTGGGATGGGACGGGTGAGTGCCTCCGGGGTCCCGGAGCGGGACCCGGGGCTCCAGCCGGAGCGGACCCGGCTCGCCTGGCGGCGCACGACGCTCGCCGGCACGGTCGCCGCGGTGCTCGGCGCCCGCTCCACCCTGCACGGCGGCGCCTCGGCGCCCCGCGTCGTCGCCTGCGCCCTGTGCTGCGTCCTCTGGCTGGGCCTCCTCGTGATCGCCCACACCCGTATCCGCGTCCTCACGGCCTCCGGCCGGCCCCCGGCCCTGACGCCCCGGCACGCGACGGCCGCCACCCTGTGCACGGTCGCCCTGGCGGTGTGCGGCTCCGCACTGCTGTTCTGACCGGGGCCGGCCGACGACCGACCCGGCGGCCGTCGGATTCCTCCTGGACCGGCGGCCGTCGGATTCTCCTGGACCGCCGGCCGTCCCGACCGCCGCCACGGGCCCGCCGTCGCCCCGTCCCTCCGGGGAACTCGTGCGCCACGAAGGCACGGATGCCCGGATATGCCCGGTTCCCGTGGCAGCCTTTCGGTCGTCCGTCACTCCGTCACCGTCGCCCATGACCCGCACCCGAAGGTGAGCGCCATGACCACCCTGCACGAGGAACACTCCACCCACCCCCACGCCCACGGCCCCTCCTGCGGGCACGCCGAGATCCCGCACGGCGACCACATCGACTACGCGCACGACGGCCACCTCCATCGCGCGCACGACGGCCACTGGGACGAGTGCGAGCCCTCCGGGCACGCCGCCCACACCGGGCACGACCACCAGCACAGCGAGGCCTGCGGCCATCAGCGGGTGCGGCACGGCGACCACATGGACTACCTCCACGACGGCCACCGGCACGCCGAGCACGACGGGCACTGGGACGACCACTGACACCCGGGCGGCCCCGGCCCGCACACCTCCTCACGGCTCCCCGCCTCCCGCGCGGGGAGCCGTCGGCCTGTCGTGGCGCCGATCACGTTCGTCCGGCACTCTGGACGGCATACCGACCGGTCGGCATCATTGGTCGGGTCACGTTCACACGTCCGTAGGAGCGACGATGGCTTCCGACCACCCGCCAGGCCTCGACCCGGCCCGGCTGCGCGGCCTGCTCGACCGGGAGCGGCCCGGTCTGGTGCGTGGACCGCTGACCGGCCGGCTGATCGAGGGCGGACGGTCGAACCTCACGTACACGGTCTCCGACGGCGAGTCCCGGTGGGTCGTGCGCCGGCCCCCGCTCGGCCACGTCCTGGCCACCGCGCACGACATGAGGCGCGAGCACCGGGTGATCAGCGCCCTCGGGCCGACGAAGGTGCCGGTGCCGCGGACGCTGCTGCTGTGCGAGGACGAGGAGGTGCTCGGCGCTCCGTTCTACGTCATGGAGTTCGTGCCCGGTACGCCGTACCGCACCGCCGACCAGCTCGCCCCGCTCGGTCCCGGGCGCACCCGCGAGGTGGTCCTGTCGCTGGTGGACACCCTGGTCGACCTGCACGCGGTCGACCCGGGGCAGGTCGGGCTCGGAGACTTCGGCCGCCCCGAGGGCTTCCTGGACCGCCAGCTGCGCCGCTGGGGCAAGCAGCTGGACGCCTCCCGCAACCGCGACCTGGCCGGCATCGACGAGCTGCACGCGGCCCTCGGCCGGTCCCTGCCCGCCTCCCCCGCCCCGGCCGTCGTCCACGGCGACTTCCGCCTCGACAACGTCCTGGTGGGCGCCGACGACGAGATCAACGCGGTCCTCGACTGGGAGATGTCCACACTGGGCGACCCGTTGACCGACCTGGGCCTGCTGGTGATGTACAGCATGCCGCTCGGTATGCCGAAGTCGCCGGTCTCCACCACGGCCGAGGCCCCGGGGCACCCGAGCCCGGCCGAGCTGATCGAGCGCTACGCGGCCCGTTCCGGCCGCGATGTCTCCTCGGTCTCCTGGTACACCGCGTTCGCCTGGTTCAAGCTCGCCGTGATCCTGGAGGGCATCCACTACCGCTACACCCTCGGCCAGACCGTCGGCCGCGGCTTCGACCGCATCGGCGACCTCGTCCCCGTCTTCATCGAGCACGGTCTCACCACACTTCAGGAAGGCTGACCGGCATGGACTTCGCGTTCGACGCACGTACCGAGGAGCTGCGCGCCCGGCTGCTCGCCTTCATGGACGAGTACGTGTACCCGGCCGAGGCCGTTGCCGAGGAGCAGCGGGCCGCGCTCGCCTCCCCGTGGGACACCCCGGCGGTCGTCGGGGAACTGAAGGCCGAGGCACGCCGCCAGGGCCTGTGGAACCTCTTCCTGCCCGACGCCGAGCACGGCGCCGGCCTCACCAACCTGCAGTACGCCCCGCTCGCCGAGATCACCGGACGCTCCCCGCAGCTCGCGCCGACGGCGACGAACTGCGCCGCGCCGGACACCGGGAACATGGAGGTGCTCGCGCAGTTCGGTGACGACGCGCAGAAGAAGCAGTGGCTCGAACCGCTGCTCGCCGGTGAGATCCGGTCGGCCTTCGCGATGACCGAGCCCGACGTGGCCTCCTCGGACGCCACGAACATCACCACCCGCATAGAGCGGGACGGCGACGAGTACGTCGTCACGGGGCGCAAGTGGTACATCTCCGGGGCGATGAACCCGGACTGCAGGATCTTCATCGTGATGGGCAAGACCGACCCGGACGGGCCGGACATCCGCCGCCAGCAGTCCATGATCCTGGTCCCCCGCGACACCCCGGGCGTGACGGTGAAGCGGGCGATGCGGGTCTTCGGCTACGAGGACCACTCCCACGGCGGCCACGCCGAGGTGGTCTTCGACCACGCGCGCGTGCCGGTGTCCCACCTCGTCGGCGAGGAGGGCGGCGGCTTCGCGATCGCCCAGGCCCGGCTCGGTCCCGGCCGGATCCACCACTGCATGCGGCTGATCGGCATGGCGGAGCGGGCGATCGAGCTGATGTGCCGGCGCGCGGTCGCGCGCGAGGCGTTCGGCAAGCCGCTGGCCGGGCAGGGCGTGGTGCACAACTGGATCGCGGACGCCCGGGTGGCCGTCGAGCAGCTGCGCCTGCTGGTCCTGAAGACCGCCTGGATGATGGACACGGTCGGCAACAGGGGTGCCCACACCGAGATCCAGGCCATCAAGATCGCCACGCCGCGCACGGTCGTCGGCATCCTCGACAAGGCGATCCAGCTGCACGGCGCGGGCGGTGTGAGCCAGGACTTCCCGCTGGCCGAGCTGTACGCGGGCGCGCGCACGCTGATGATCGCGGACGGCCCGGACGAGGTGCACCAGCGGTCGCTGGCACGGCGAGAGCTGAAGAAGTACGTGTGAGGCGCGCGTGCGGGGCGAGCGCCGCGGCGGGCGCCCCGCACGCGCGGGGCGTTACGGCCGCAGCGCCCGCAGCAGCAGGTCGGCGAGGTGGTCGGCGACCTGCTGGGGGCTCATCGGCCCGTCGGGGCGGTACCAGGTCGACAGATGGTGGACGGACCCGAAGTGGTAGTCCACCACCAGGTCGGCCGGGGTCGCCGTGGAGAAGACGCCCGCCTGCTGGCCCTCCTCGATGAGCGCGCGGAAGCGCTCGTGGTAGCGCCGGCGCTCCGCGCGGACCTGCTTGTTCTTCTCCGGGCTGAGATGGTGCATCGACCGGAAGAAGATCATCGCGTCGTCGAGGTTGTCGATGGTCGTCACCACGACGTCGGCGGCGGCGTCCCGCACCCGCTTCTCCACCGGCTCGTCGGCGTCCGCGAGCGCGTCGAGGCGTTCCTGCTGGACCCGCAGCACGCGCGCGTACACCTCGTGCAGCAGATCGTCCTTCGAGCCGAAGTAGTGGTACAGGGCTCCCTTGGTGACGCCCGCCGCCTCGACGATCTCCTGCACCGAGGTGCGGTCGTAGCCCTGCTCCGCGAAGAGCCGGGTGGCGGCGGCCAGCAGCCGCTGCGGCACAGGCGTCCCGTCCGTGTCCGTCGTCCTGGGCACTGCCGCCACCTGCCTTCCGTGATGTCCTACTGATTTTCTCGCGAACGGGAGCGCAACTCCCGACGGAGGATCTTCCCACTCGCCGTCCTCGGCAAGTCCGGCAGGATCTCCACGAGCCGCGGGTATTCGCAGGCGGCCAGTCTCCCCCCGCGGAACGCCGCGAGTTCGTCGGGGCTGACGGGCGCCCGCCGGGCCTCGTCGAGCGGCGCGAGGCAGGGCCCGGCGGCGCGGCGCGAGCGGGTCACGGGGCCGACTCCCACTTCTGCTGGATGTGGTTCATACCGGTCAGCCAGCGGTCGGGCCGCGTGGCCCGGGCCTCGTAGTACGCGGCGACCTCGGGGTGCGGCAGGATGAGGAACCGGTCCTCCTCGATCCCCGCGAAGAGCGCGTCGGCGACGGCCTCCGGCTCGATCGCGGTCGGCGCCAGCACCAGGTCGCCCGCGCTGCCGGTGGCCGCGAGCATGTCGGTGCGCACGCCCTGCGGGCAGATGGCGTGCACCTTCACCCCGCGGTGGCGGTAGGTGAGGGACAGCCACTCCGCGAAGGCGTAGGCGCCGTGCTTGGTGACGCTGTAGGGGGCGGCGCCGATCATGGTGAGCAGCCCGGCGGCCGACACGGTGGACACGAACCGGCCGCCGCCGCGCTCCAGCCAGTCCGGCAGCAGCGCGTGGGCGGCCCGCACATGGGCCATGACATTGACGTCCCAGGCCAGCTGCCAGACCTCCTCGGGAGCCGCCTCGGTTCCGCCGGAGCCGACCCCGGCGTTGGCGCAGTAGACGTCCACGGCACCGCCGAGCGCGTCCTTGGCCTCGGCGACGATCGCGGAGGCGTCGCCGGGGACGGCGATGCCGCCGATCTCCTCGGCGACGGCCTTGGCCTTGTCCGGGTCGAGGTCGTTGACCACGACCCGGCCGCCCGCCGCGGCGAACCGGCGGGCCAGCGCGGCCCCGATCCCGCCTCCTGCACCGGTGACGACCACTCCCGCACCCTGCATGGCTCCCACCATCGGTTCGGTCTCCTTCGACGCGCCTCGGCCTACCCCCGCGCGGTCAGACTAACCGGTCGGTATGTAGTGGCGGAAGGGCGAAGCGGGAGCCGAAGTCCGGCCCGGTTCGTTCCGGTGACGGAGGGGGCGCGCTAGCGTGCGTGAGCATGACACCCGCCGCGATCACGGAGGCCCTCGCATGAAGTTGTCCCGACGCAGCCTGCTCGCCACCACGACCGCGGCGGTCGCGGCATCGGGGGCCCCGGCGGCGGCCACCCCCGCGGCGGGCGGCACCCGCCGGTTGCGCACCGGGTTCGAGCGCCTCGCCGCGGCGGGCTACGACGTCCTCGACGGCGACCGCGTCGGCATCGTCACCAACCCGACCGGCGTCACCCGGGACGTACGCCACATCGTCGACGTGATGCACGCCGACGACCGGGTGAACCTCACCGCGGTCTTCGGCCCGGAGCACGGCTTCCGCGGCACCGCGCAGGCCGGCGGGTCCGAGGGCCGCCACGACGACCCGGCGACCGGCCTGCCCGTCTACGACACCTACCAGAAGAGCGGTCAGCCGCTGGCCGACATCTTCACGGCCTCCGGCGTCGACACGGTCGTCTTCGACATCCAGGACGTGGGCGCGCGCTTCTACACCTACATCTGGACCCTGTACGACTGCATGGAGGCCGCGCGCCTCGCGGGCAAGCGCGTCGTCGTGCTGGACCGGCCCAACCCGGTGACCGGCCGGTCGGCCGAAGGGCCCGTGCTGCACAAGGAGTTCGCCACCTTCGTGGGGCGGCAGCCGATCTCGCAGTCGCACGGTATGACGGTGGCGGAGCTGGCGCTGCTGTTCAACGAGGAGTTCCTGACCGCACCGGTACGCCTGGACACCGTCCGCCTGAGCGGATGGCGGCGGTCGGAATTCCATGACGCCTCCGGGCTGCCGTGGGTCCCGCCGAGCCCCAACATGCCGACGCCCGAGACCGCCCTGGTCTACGCGGGCACCTGCCTGTTCGAGGGCACGAACCTCTCCGAGGGCCGGGGCGCCACCCGCCCCTTCGAACTGCTCGGGGCGGAGGGCATCGACCGCGGCTGGGCGGCGGCGGCGAACGAACTCGCCCTGCCGGGCGTGCACTTCCGCGAGGCCTACTTCGCGCCCACCTTCTCCAAGTTCCAGGGCCGCACCGTCGGTGGGGTGCAGGTGCACGTGCACGACCGGGCCGCGTTCGACCCGGTGCGCACCGGGATCGCGCTGCTGATCACCGCGAAGCGCGCCTGGAGCGGCTTCACCTGGCGCTCCGACAACTGGATCGACAAGCTGACCGGTTCGACGCTCGTGCGCACGATGATCGACGCCGGGGCGGAGACGGACGACGTGGTGGCGGGCTGGGAGCAGGAGCTGACGGCGTTCCGGAGGATCCGGCGGGAGTACCTCCTCTACCGCTGAACCCTGCGCGGTGCCACCCCTGTATCCGCACCTGCGCCGGGCACGGATCCGGACCCGCGCCTGCGCCCGCACCTGTACCGACCGGCCCGATGGCCGTCCCTCCTGGCAAAGCCTGGACAAAGGACCGGCAATCAGCACGCATACGGTAGCCGTCTCCAGGAACCCGTGGGATATGCGGCGAGTTCTCGGACTGTCGAGCGCGATTCCCGGTTTCCACGGGTGGCGACGACCGTCCGGGAGCCGCCGCCGGCACGCGGAGGACATCGGATGGAGCCGAATCGCCGGTCGAGACGTCTATTCGGCGACGTCCGTACGACGACGCCGAAGTGACCGAAGTACAGGTGCAGGTGTGACGGAGGTGCAGGGCGATGGCCGGTTTCCGGAGTCTGGCGAGACAGGTACGCGACCCCCGATGCGATCTGGCGCTACGGCGCTACTCGCTGCGCAAGTGCCTTGAGCGATTCGCCCCCTACGGGCACAGGGCGACGTGGAACCACTTGTGCACCCGGGCCGGCTTCGGCCCGGAGGACCGTTCTCCCGACCCTGCGCGGCTCGTGGCCGCGTTGGAGGAGCTGGAGGCGGCGCGCGCGGTGTGGCTGGCCTACGAACTCGAGTTCGCCGAGCGCCGCAAGAAGGAGAAGCACGACGGGCTGCGCCGGCCGGGCACGGTCGACGACTGGCACCGGCTGACCTGGGGCGGGTTCGGGGTCGCCTGGTGCGACGACCCCGAGGTGCACCCGGCGGAGCCGCTGGCCGAGGTGCTGCGGCAGCTGATCGCCGCGCTGGAGCGCGAGCCCGGATCGGCGTGTCCCGTCTGTGACGGGGAGCGCCTGCGCTGGAAGTACGACCTGGATCACGAGCCCTCGTCGGGCCCGGTCTGCGCGGAGTGCGGAATCCTCGTCCCGCGTCCCGTGCTCACTCCCGAGGCGTTGGCGTACGCCCGGCGCGAACGACTGCTGATGTCCGCCTGAGATGCGACGAGTGCCACGGCCACGGGGGAACGGGGAGTGCGTGGCGGGCCATGTGCCGTCCGCCGCGGGCCGGCTGGGGGTGCACGGCTGGAACGCGTGCGCGGCTGGACGGTGCTGCCCGACCACGCGTCGGTCGACTGGCACGAGCCGGGCGCCGAGGAGCTGGCCGCCGCGTTGATCGGCGTGGGAGTGGGTGTCGAGGCGGCCATCCGGTCCGGGACGGACGGGGCGGCGCGGTTCGCCCGCTCGCCGCTCGGGCCGAAGGTGCTGCGGGTGCTCGCGGAGGTGGCCGATCCCTCGCCGGCGACGGCCGAGGACAGCGCGCGGGCGCTGCTGGCCGAGCTGGGCTCCGCGCACGGCCGCCCGGTGCTGCTGCACGGCACGGACGGCAGCGCGTGGCCCGTGCTGCGCCTGGCCGGGCGGCTGGGGCTGGCGGCACGCGCCGGTCTGGAGGACATGCTCGTCCTGCCGGACGGGCGACCGGCCGACTCCAACGCGCGGTTGGTCGTGGAGGCGGTGCGGGCGTATGCGCGGGCCCGGGACGGTAGCAGCCGGTAAACCGGTCGCTCCAGTGCTTTCGGCTGAGGACAGTTGGGGCGAGAGGAACCGCCGAGGACCGAGGAGTCCCCCATGTCGACGCTGCGCGTCACCGCCGAAGTGCTGACCGTCCACGAGCATCCGAACGCGGACGCGCTCGATCTGGCCCAGGTCGGCCTGTACCGGGCCGTCGTCGCCAAGGGCGCCTACCGCACCGGCGACGCCGCGCTCTACATCCCCGAGCAGGCCGTGCTGCCGGCGGCGCTGATCGAGGAGCTGGGGCTGACCGGGCGGCTGGCGGGCGGCGACGCGGACCGCGTCAAGGCGGTGCGGCTGCGCGGTGAGCTGTCGCAGGGCATCGTGTGCCGGCCCGAGGCACTGGCGGACGTCGACCTGGCGGACGCGGCGGCGCGCGGCACCGACTTCGCGGAGCGGCTCGGCATCACCAAGTGGGTCCCGCCGGTGCCGCCCACGATGAGCGGCGAGGTCGAGTCCGCACCCGAGCTGCTGCCCTGGGTCGACATGGAGAACGTCCAGCGCTACCCGGACGTCTTCGCACCGGGCGAGCCCGTCGTGCTGACGGAGAAGCTGCACGGTTCGGCCTGCCTGGTGACCTACGTCGCCGGCGAGGACCGGGTGTACGTCTCCTCCAAGGGCTTCGGTGTGAAGTCGCTGGCGCTGCGGGAGGACCCGCGCAACCTGTACTGGCGGGCGGTGCGCGGGCACGGCGTCGCCCGGGCCGCGGCACGGCTGGCCGAGCGGCTGGGGGCGCGGCGGGTCGGGATCTTCGGCGAGGTGTACGGCGCGGGGGTGCAGGACCTGACGTACGGCTCGGACGGGCGGCGCGACACCCTGGGGTACGCGGTGTTCGACGTCTCGGCGGAGGTGGACGGCCAGGTGCGCTGGCTGGACGCGGAGCAACTGCTGGGCGGCGAGCTGCCGTTGGTGCCCCGTCTGTTCGCCGGGCCGTACGACATCGACCGTGTGATGGAGTTCGCCTCGGGCCGCGAGACAGTGTCCGGGCGGGCTCTGCACCTGCGCGAGGGCGTGGTGATCCGTCCGGCGAGGGAACGCCACAGCCCGGTGACCGGCGGCCGGGCGATCGCCAAGGCGGTGAGCCCCGCGTATCTGACGCGGAAGGGCGGGACCGAGTTCGAGTGAGCGGCGGCGGGCGGGGCGGGCGGGAGCGTGCCGGGGGCGCGTCCCCTCGCGTCGGCCGTTCCCGTCAGCGGCACTCCTCCGGCTCGGGCCGCCGCTCCGGCGACGCCCGCCGCCGCCCGCCGGACGGACGGTCCACCAGGAGGCGCGAGCCCGAGAGGTGTTCGCCGGAGATGTCGTCGGGGTTGGACAGGACACAGGTGTCCAGGGAGAGGCAGCCGCAGCCGATGCAGTCCGTCAGGTGGTCGCGGAGCCGGTTGAGCTGCTTGATCCGCTGGTCGAGCTCCGAGCGCCACGCCTCGGACAGCCGGGCCCAGTCGTCCCGTGTGGGCGTGCGTTCCTCGGGCAGTTCGGCGAGCGCCTCGCGGATCGTCGCCAACGGGATGCCGACACGCTGGGCGGCGCGGACGAAGGCGACCCGGCGCAGCGTGTCCCGGGTGTAGCGGCGCTGGTTGCCGGAGGTGCGGCGGCTGCTGATCAGCCCCTTGGCCTCGTAGAAGTGCAGGGTGGAGACCGCGGCGCCGCTGCGCGCGGCGAGCCGGCCGACCGTGAGCTCGTGGACCTTCTCGGGAATCTGGGGCACCTCTCGAAGCCTACCGAGTCGCCGACGGCCCGGGTCCGTTGACAGCGCCCCGGGACGGCACCATGCTAAGCAGTTGCTTAGACATTGCTGTCGCCACGCGAGAGGCCGGGACATGGCAGAGCCGAGGATCTTCACGTCAACCGACGAGCTGAAGGCGGCGGTGGGCGAGCAACTGGGGTACACGGACTGGCTGGAGGTCGACCAGAAGCGGATCGACCTGTTCGCCGAGGCCACCGGCGACCACCAGTGGATCCATGTCGATCCCGAGAAGGCCGCCTCCGGCCCCTTCGGCACCACGATCGCGCACGGCTATCTGACACTCTCCCTGCTGCCGCTCTTCGGTCCGCAGCTGATCGGTGTCGAGGGTGTGAGGATGGGTGTCAACTACGGCACCAACAAGGTCCGTTTCCCCGCCCCCGTCCCGGTCGGCTCCCGGCTGCGGGCCACCGCGAAGATCACCGGGGTCGAGGACGTGACCGGCGGCGTCCAGGTCAGCGTCGCCTTCAGTGTGGAGCGCGAGGGCGGCGACAAGCCGGTGTGCGTGGCCGAGTCGGTGTCGCGGTACTACCTCTGAGCCCCGGCCGCGCCTGAGCAGCGGCCGTCTACCGGGTCCCGCCGCCCCCGAACGGCGACCGTCTCCCGGGTGCCGCCGCCCCCGAACGGCGGCCGTCTCCCGGGTGCCGCCGTCACTGAGCCGCCGCCGTCTCCGGGAGGCCACCGTCGTCGACCGCCGCTAACGCGCCGACGGGGCCTTGCGCGCGCCCACCATCCGCAGCACGAGGTCGGCGTAGAGCGCGCCGACCTCGTCGGGCGTCCAGGGCCCGTCGATGCTGAACCAGCGGGCGACGTCGATGCACAGCGACAGCACCGCGAGCGTCGTCCCGTGGACGTCGAGGACCTCGAACTCGCCCGCGGCGACGCCGTCCTCGATGATGCCGCGCACCTCGGCGTCGCACTGCCGGCGCAGGGCGACGATCTCCGCGCGCGCCTCGGGGCCCAGCGAGTCCAGTTCGTACTGCACCACACGCGCGGTGGTGCGTCCCCCGGCGTGCCAGCGGACGAAGGAGCTCACCGCGTCGGCGAGCCGCTCGCTCGCGCCGCCCTCGCGCCGGGCGGCGGTGCGCAGGATGTCGAGGGCCCGTTCGTGGCCGATCCTGCTGATGCGGTGCAGCAGTTCTTCCTTGGTCTTGTAGTGGATGTAGAGCGCGGCCGGGCTCATCCCGGCGCGGCCCGCGATGTCGCGGGTCGTCGTGGCGTGGTAGCCGCGCTCGGCGAAGGCCTCCACGGCGGCGATCAGCAGTCGCCGGGCCGCCTCGGGGGTGACCTCGGCCCATGGCTGCGTCTCGCCGCCGGCCGTCTCCTCCGCCGTAGTCATCGCTCGTTAGCCCCTCTCACCGATCAGAGGCACCACCATACCGCCGAAGCTGAGCGAGCGCTTAGCGAGGCCGCCGGGAAGGGCGTCCGCGCTCCGCTCCCTCAGAGCTTCTCGAAGGGGTCGTGCTCGGCGAGCAGTTTCTCCAGCCGGGCCTGGTCCACCCGGCTCACGATCTGCCCGGCCTCCTGCCGGTCCCGGATGACCTTGGCGAGCGTGAAGGCGGACGTGACGAGATAGAGGACGGCGACGGCGAGGAAGGCCCGGACCCAGGGGTCGGTCTCGAGCTGGAAGATGCCCACGGCGGTGGCGCCGAGGGCGACGGCGAACGAGGCGACGGCCTGTCCGTAGAAGGCGGCCGTGCTCTGCTGTCTGACCGGTGAGTCGCTCATGGGGAACAGGGTCGGCGGTTGTGCCGCCCACCACATCCGCCGAAGTACTCAGAACGTACTCAGAACGCCGAGACCCCCGTCAGAGCCCGCCCGATGAGCAGCTTCTGGATCTGGCTCGTGCCCTCGTAGAGGGTCATCACCCGGGCGTCGCGCAGCAGCTTGCCCGCCGGGTACTCGTCGATGTAGCCGTAGCCGCCGTGGACCTGGAGCGCGTTGTTGGCCGCGCGCACGGCGGCCTCCGAGGCGAAGAGCTTGGCCTTGGACGCCTCGGTGGCGAAGGGCAGCCCTCGGTCGACCAGGTCGGCGACCCGCCAGGTCAGCAGCCGGGCCGCGTCGACATCCACGGCGATGTCGCTGATCAGCTCCTGGACGAGCTGGTGATGGGCGATGGACCGGCCGAACTGCTCGCGCTCGCCCGCGTGGCGGACCGCCGCGTCGAGGGCGGCCTGGGCGATGCCGACGCAGCCCGCCGCGACCGACATCCGCCCCTTCGCCAGGGCGGACATGGCCACGGAGAAGCCCTTGCCCTCCGGACCCAGCATCGCGGAGGCGGGGACCCGGACGTCCTGAAGGACCAGCTCGGCGGTGGCCTGGCCGCGCAGGCCGAGCTTGCCGTGGAGCGTGCGCCGGGTCAGTCCGGGGGTGTCGGCGGGGACGAGGAACGCGGAGACGCCCCGGTGACCGGGCTCGGGGGTGGACCGGGCGAAGAGCAGGACGACGTCGGCCCAGGTGCCGTTGGTGATGAACATCTTGCTGCCGTTGATGACGTAGTCCCCGCCGTCACGGACCGCGCGCGTGGTCAGGTTGCCGGCGTCGGAGCCGGTGCCCGGTTCGGTGAGGCCGAAGCAGCCGATGTAGGCGCCCGACGTCAGACCGGGCAGCCAGCGCCGCTTCTGCTCCTCGTCGCCCCACGCCGCGACGGTCTTGGCGACCAGGCCGAGGGAGACGGAGACGATGCCGCGCACGGAGGAGTCACCGCGGCCGAGTTCCTCCGTGACCAGGCAGTACGCGAGATGGTCGCCGCCGCTGCCGCCGTACTCCTCGTCGACGGTCAGACCGAGGAAGCCGACCTCGCCGAGTTTCTCGACGATCCCCCGGTCGACCTCCTCGGCGCGGTCCCAGGCGACGACGTGAGGGGCGATCTCGCGGTCCACGAAGTCCCGGGCGAGCTGCCGTACGGCGGCCTGCTCCTCGCTCAGTTCCAGGTTCACGACACGTCACCCCACTGGGAAAGACACCTTGGACGTCGAGCATTAAATTAGCAGTGCTAGTTTCTGGCTCCGCCCTACTATGTGCGCCATGGCCCGACCGCGCAAGCCCCTGCTCAGCACCGACCGGATCGTCGACGCGGCCCGGGCTCTGGTGGACGCGGAGGGCCTCGCGGCCGTCTCCACCCGTCGGCTCGCCGCGGAGCTGGGAGTGAGCGGGCCCTCTCTCTACAACCACTTCCGCACCAAGGACGAGATCCTGGAAGCGGTCGCCGACTCGGTGAGCGCGCAGGTCGACCTGTCGATGTTCGAGGACGGGCGGAACTGGCGGACCGCTCTGCACGACTGGGCGGTCTCCTACCGTGCCGCCCTGCGCGACCACCCGAACATCGTGCCCGTGCTGGCTCGCGGTCCAGGCCGCCGCCCGGCCGCGCTGCGCCTCGCGGACGCCGTCTACGGCGCGATGGTCGCGGCGGGCTGGCCCCCGGCGCAGGCCACCTCCATCGGCGCGCTGATGCGGTACTTCATCATGGGTTCCGCGCTCGGCTCGTTCGCCGGGGGCTTCGTGACCGACGAGAGCGCGTACGACCCCGGCGACTACCCCCACCTCGGGCAGGCGCACCTCCTCGCCGAGCGGCAGGAGAAGATCGACGAGCGGGCCTTCGAGACGGGGCTCGGCGCCCTGCTGGACGGGCTGGCGCAGCAGTACACGCAGGTCGCGCGGCCCGCCCGGGCGGCCTGCTCCCCGTCCGAATTCCGCGAGCCCCCGGCCGCCTCCTCCTCCTAGTCTCGAGACCATGATGAACGTCGCCCCTCGCTCCCAGCTGCCGGCCGCCGGTGCCGCCACCGTCACGGTGGTGCTCTGGGCCTCCGCCTTCGTCTCGATCCGCAGCGCGGGAACCGCGTACTCGCCGGGCGCGCTGGCCCTGGGGCGACTGCTCGCCGGGGCCCTCGTACTGGGGGCGGTCCTCCTCGTCCGGAGGGAGGGACTGCCGCCGCGCGAGTCCTGGCGCGGGATCGCGATATCGGGCGTGCTGTGGTTCGGCTTCTACATGGTCGCCCTCAACTGGGGCGAACAGCAGGTCGACGCCGGTACGGCGGCCCTGGTCGTGAACGTCGGCCCGATCCTCATCGCCCTGCTCGGCGCCCGGCTGCTCGGTGACCGGATGCCGCCGCGGCTGCTGGCCGGGATGGCGGTGTCGTTCGCCGGTGCGGTGACCGTGGGGCTGTCGATGTCGGGCGAGGGCGGCTCGTCGGTGCTCGGGGTGGTGCTCTGCCTGCTGGCCGCGGTCGCCTACGCGGGCGGGGTCGTCGCGCAGAAGCCGGCCCTCGGGCGGGCGAGCGCGCTCCAGGTGACGACGTTCGGCTGCCTGGTGGGCGCGGCGTGCTGCCTGCCCTTCTCCCGGCAGCTGGTGACGGAGGCCGCCGCCGCGCCCCTGTCCGCCACACTCAACATGCTGTACCTGGGCGTCTTCCCGACCGCGCTGGCGTTCACCACCTGGGCGTACGCCCTGTCCCGTACGACCGCCAGCCGCATGGGCGCGACGACGTACGCCGTGCCCGCCCTGGTCGTGCTGATGTCGTGGCTGGCGCTGGGCGAGGTGCCCGGGCTGCTCACGCTGACGGGCGGCGCGCTGTGCCTGGCCGGGGTGGCGGTGTCGCGGTCCCGGCCGCGGCCCGCGGCGCCGGGGACGGAGCCGGCGCCGCGGACCGGACAGGCGGCCTCGAAGTCGGTCTGAACGCGCCGGGTCAGTCTGAAAGCGCCCGGTCCGCGAGGACCTTGATGGACAGCAGCGCGATCACGGCGAGGCCGATGATGTAGGCGGACACCGCCATCGACGTGCCGGTCGCCTCCAGCAGCAGCACCATGACGAACGGCGCGAGACCGCCACCGGCGACCGCCGCGATCTGGTAGCCGAGAGAGGCGCCCGTGTAGCGCATCTCGGGCGTGAACAGCTCGGCGAACAGGGCGGCCTGGGGGCCGTACATGATGCTGAGGAAGCAACTGGCGACGAAGGTGCCGACCGCCAGCCACAGCAGTGATCCGGTGTCGATCAGCAGGAAGTGCGGTACGGCCCACAGCCCGATGCCGACCGCGCCGAACGCGTAGATCCTTATCCGGCCGACCCGGTCGGAGAGCGTCAACTCCCTCAAGGGCGTCAAGTCCCGCAGGCTCCGCCCGGAGTACGACAGCCACGTCCACCGGAACCTATGGAACGGACACTTCCGGTCCGGCCCCTACTTCGCAGGATCATGCGACGGGGCACCCCCGACCGTCGTCAAGCAGTACATCGAAAACCAGCAGCGTCCCGTCCGACCGTCACCCCTCAAACGCAGAGCACGCCAGCGCTCCACGCCTCCGGGCCAAGGGACGGCCTTCACCCCCGCCCTGAAGGGCCGAGCACTGGCCAAGATCAGAGGTAGACGCCGCGTTTGCACTCGGGGGCGTACTCGGTGGCCAGGAGCATCGCGCCGCCCCACTGGGCGCCGACGGCGACGCCCTGCGCCACCCGCAGCAGGACGAGGAGGACCGGCGCGGCGACGCCGATCGTCTCGTACGTCGGCAGCAGGCCGATGGCGGTGGTGGCGACGCCCATCAGCGTGAGCGCGAGGACCAGCATCGGTTTGCGGCCCCGTTTGTCGCCGAGGTGTCCGGCGACGATGCCGCCGAGCGGGCGGGCGAGGAAGCCGACGGCGAAGGTGGCGAAGGCGGCCAGCACGCCGGCGGTGGAGCTGCCGGAGGGGAAGTACAGGTCGCCGAGGACCAGGGCGGCGGCGATGCCGAAGACGAAGTAGTCGTACCACTCCACGGCCGAGGCGAGGGCGGCGGCGGTTGCCCGTGGGGTGGGCGGTGGTGGCGGGGGCGGGGTGAGCGGAGGGAGGCGTGTCCATGCCTGCACACGCCGGTGGGTGCGGTGGGGACGTTCCCGGGAACGTACTGACCGGACGGTATGGGGTCAACGGTCGTGCGGGAAGTTGCCGGGGAGACGAGAGGGACCCGGGTGGCACCCGGGTCCCCTGAGGTCAGAACTCCACGTCCGCGCCCGGCGTCAGAAGATCACCAGCGCCCGGCCGCCCTTGCCCGCCAGCATGTTCTCGAACGCCGCCGGGATGCCGTCCAGGGCGATCCGCTCCGTCACCAGCGCCGAGAGGTCCAGACGGCCCGCGCGGATGTGCTCGGCCAGCACCGGCAGGTCCCGCTCCGGGTCGGAGTTGCCGTAGACACAACCGGACAGGGTGCGGCCCCAGTGGAAGATCTCCAGGGCGTTGAACGTGACCTGCTGGTCCTTGCCGCCGATGCCGACCACCGTGGTGCGGCCGCCGCGCCGGGTCGACTCCCAGGCCGTGCGGATGGTGACCGCGCGGCCCACGCACTCCACGGCCACGTCGACGCCCTGCTTGTCGGTCAGGGCGCGGATCTCGCGGGCCGTGGTGTCGGAGGCGACGAGGTAGTCGGTGGCACCGGCGGCGCGGGCCAGTCCCTCCTTCTCCGGGGTGACGTCCACCGCGACGATCCGTGAGGCACCCGCGATCCGCGCCGCCTGGAGCGCCGCGAGTCCCACCCCGCCGACGCCGAACACCGCGACCGTCTCGCCGGGCCGGACCCGCGCCGAGTGGCGCACGGCGCCGTAGCCGGTGAGGACCGCGCAGCCCAGCAGCGCGGCATCGGCCAAGGGCACCCCGGCGGGCGCGGGCAGCGCGCAGGACGTCGGCACCACCGTCTCCTCGGCGAACGCGGCCACGTTCAGCCCGGGGTGCAACTCCGCGCCGTCGGAAACGCGGTGGGCGTGGACGGCGGCGGCACCCTTCAGGGCGTCGGCGCACAGCCACACCTCGCCGCGCGCGCATGCCGGGCAGTCGCCGCAGGACGGCGCCCAGTTGAGGACCACGCCGTCGCCCGGCGCGAAGCGGGTGACCCCTTCGCCGACGGCGACCACCGTGCCCGCGCCCTCGTGGCCGAGGACGGCCGGGACGGGGACGCGCATGGTGCCGTCGGAGAGCGAGAGGTCGGAGTGGCACACCCCGGCGGCGGCGAGGCGGACCCGGATGCGGCCGGGTCCCGGTGCGGGAAGGTCGATCTCCGTGACCTCCAGCGGGGCACCGACAGCCGGAAGGACGGCGGCACGCACAGCCATGGCAATGGACTCCTCTAGAACTGGAGGGACTTGGTCTGGAGGTACTCGGTCAGGCCGTGCACCCCGAGTTCACGGCCGACACCCGACCGCTTGTGGCCGCCGAAGGGCGCAAGCGGGTTGAAGCGCCCCCCGTTGATGTCGACCTGGCCGGTCTCCATCCGGCGCGCGAAGGCCACGGCCTCCGCCTCCTCGCCGGCCCAGACCGCACCGGCGAGCCCGTACACCGTGCCGTTCGCGATCCGCAGGGCGTCCGCCTCGTCCTCGTAGCGCAGGATCGACAGGACCGGGCCGAAGATCTCCTCCTGGGCGATGGTCATCTCCGGCGTGACGTCCGCGAAGACGGTCGGGCTGACGAAGTAGCCGCGCTCGCGTGGGGCGTCCGGGCCGCCCGCGACCAGACGGGCGCCCTCGGCCACGCCCTTGTCGATGTAGCCGCGCACCCGGTCGCGCTGCCGGGCGTTCACGAGGGGCCCGATGCGCTCGCCGTACTTGGCGGCAGCGGCGGCGGCCAGTTCGACGGCCGCGGCGTACTGCGAGGTGTGCACGAGCATCCGCGTCCACGCGCTGCACGTCTGACCCGAGTTGGACATCACGTTGGCCACACCCACGTTGACCGCCTTGGCCAGGTCGGCGCTGGGCAGGATGACGTTGGCGGACTTGCCGCCGAGTTCGAGGGCGACCTTCTTCACGGCGGCGCCCGCCACGGCGGCGATCCGGCTGCCGACGGCGGTGGAGCCGGTGAAGGAGACCATGTCGACGCCCGGGTGCTCGGCGAGCGCCTGCCCGGCCACCGGCCCGAGACCGGTGACCAGGTTGAACACACCGGCCGGGAGGCCGGCCTCGTGCACCGCCTCCGCGAAGGCCTGGGCGGTCAGCGGGGTGTCCTCGGCGGGCTTCAGGACGACCGTGCAGCCCGCGGCGAGTGCCGGGGCGACCTTGGCGACGATCTGGTGCAGGGGGTAGTTCCAGGGGGTGATCGCGCCGACCACGCCGACGGGCTCCTGGTAGACCGTCGAGTTGCCCGCCTTCTCCTCGAAGGCGTAGGTCGCGGCCAGTTCGGCGTACGAGCCCGCGACCGCGATCGGGGCGCCCAGGTGCACCGCCTGCGAGAAGGACAGGGGCGAGCCCAGCTCGGCGGTGATCGTCTCCGCGATCTCGTCCTTGCGGGCGACCAGTGCGTCGCGCAGGGCGGCCAGGCGCGCGGCGCGTTCGGCGGGCGGCGTCGCCGACCAGCCCGGCAGGGCGGCGCGGGCGGCCCGCACGGCCTGGTCCACGTCCTCGGCGGTGCCCGCGGGGACCCGGCCGACGACCTCCTCGTCGGCCGGGTTCACGACGTCGATCACGTCCTGGCCCGCGGCCGGGCGCCAGGCGCCGTCGATGTACATCCCGTCCCGGGCCTTCATGGCCTACCTCCCGAACAGCGGCGTCGTCGGCACCCAAACTAGCGGCGATAGTTTTTCCGCGCCAGGCCCGGCGGAGGGCACCGGAAGCCCGCGGGGCGGCTCAGAAGTCGACCCGCACCTCGTCGTCCACACGGCCGACCGACTCCTGCCCGAACGCCTTCTCGTAGTCCCGGCGGATCTCCTCCACCTTGCGGTCCCTGGCCGCCGCCTCGCCCGCCGGGTAGAGCAGGATCAGCTCGTACGACCGTTCCTTCGCGATCGTGCCGCTCGCGTCCCGCCACTGTCCGCGCCCGCTCTGCACGGTCAGCCCCTCGGGGAAGTCCGGGGTCACCTCCTTGTCGACGAAGGCCATGAACTGCCGCTCGGTGACCGCCGATCCGCCGTCGGGCCGCGCGGTGCCGAAGAGCAGCCGCGTCTCGGCGTACACCGCGCCGCGCACGGAGGCGGGGGCGGGGGCGCGCGTCTCCTCGCCCAGCGTGGCGTACGCGGCCGGCGCACCGAGGGCGAGCAGGGCGGAGGCGGTCACCGTGGCGACCCGGGCACGGGTGAGTCGAGGAGTCATGTCCCTTCTCCTACCGGGCTTGCCGGCAGGAGATGCGGTGGCCTCGCCGGAGAGCCGGCGTCAGTCGGCCGTACGGGAGCGCGGGGAGGCGCACCGGGGGGCGGGGGACGGACGGGGGCACGTACGGTCAATCGGCGCAGAACTCCTGGTCAGGGCATTGCTCAGGTCAGCGCGGTGAGCTCTTCGGGCACCGGCGCGAGTTCCACGGGCACGCCGTTGAGGACGGCGTTGCCGGAGAGCGGGTCGAGCAGGCTGCCGTCGAGGAGCTGGTTGACGTTGACGCCGGGGTCGGCGGCGGCGTGCGTGAGACGGGTGCCGGGGCGGTCGTGGCCCCAGCCGTGCGGCAGGCTGACCACGCCGGGCCGTACGCGGTCGGTGACCTCGGCGGGGGCCGTCACCTCTCCCCCGGCCCCCTTCACCCGCACCGCTGCCCCGTCGCGCACGCCGAGCCGGTCGGCGTCCTCGGGGTGGATGTGGAGCGTGCAGCGGTTGGTGCCGCCGGTCAGGGCGGGGACGTTGTGCATCCAGCTGTTGTTGGACCGCAGATGGCGGCGCCCGACGAGCACGAGACCGTCGGCGCGCTCCGTCATGGCCCGCCGCAGGCGCGGCAGATCCCCGGCGATGGGCGCCGGCAGCAGCTCGACCTTGCCGCTCACCGTCTTCAGCGGCTGCGGCAGCCGGGGGCGCAGCGGCCCGAGGTCGACGCCGTGCGGGTGGGCGAGCAGCTTCGCGAGGCTCAGCCCGTCCGGGCGTGCGCCGAAGCCGTCGCCGTACGGGCCGAGGCGCAGCATCATGTCGAGGCGCCGCTCGGGGCCCGTGTCGCCGTCGAGCGCGGCGGCGAGTTCCCGCGGGTCCCGGCCGTGCACGGGTGAGTGGGGCTCCGTCACGGCCTTGCCGAGGGTCTGGTCGACGACCATCGCGTCGACGGCACCGGGGTCGGCTCCGTGCATGCCGGAGACGGCCAGCACGAGCCGCGCGAGGATCTCGGTCTCGGCCGTCCGGCCCGGCTCCAGCGGGACGGCGGGGCGGGTGTAGCGGACCTGGTTGCGCACGGCGAGGGTGTTGAAGGCGAAGTCGTGGTGGGCGCTCTGGGACGGCGGGGGCGGCGGCAGGACGACATGGGCGTGACGGGAGGTCTCGTTGAGGTAGGGGTCGACGCTGACCATGAAGTCCAGCGAGTCGAGGGCCTTGTCGAGCCGGGCGCCGTCGGGCGCGGACAGCACCGGGTTGGTGGCGACGGCGATCAGCGCCCGGACCGGCTCCCCCTCCTCGGTGGCGGTGTCGATCTCCTCGGCGAGCGCGGAGAGCGGCATCTCGCCCTTCGCCTCGGGGTGTCCGCTCACCCGGGAGCGCCAGCGCCCGAGGGCGAAGCCGCGGCCGGGTCCGGCCGGGCGGGGTGTCCGGTCGGTGGCGGCCTGCGGGAAGAGGGCGCCGCCGGGCCGGTCGAGGTTTCCGGTGAGGATGTTGAGGATGTCCACGAGCCAGCTGGCGAGCGTGCCGTGCGGGACCGTGCAGCTGCCGATGCGTCCGTAGACGGCGGCGGCGGGGGCTGCGGCCAGTTCCCGCGCGAGGGCGCGCGTCACTCCGGGTTCGACGTCGCAGGCCCCGGCGACGGCCTCCGGGGTGAAGTCCTCCATCGCCTCGCGGAGTTCGGCGAGTCCCTGGACATGGGGCGCGAGGTCGCCGAGCGCGACCAGGTCCTCCTCGAAGAGGACATGCGCCATCGCCGCGAGCAGCAGGGCGTCCGTGCCGGGCCGGATGGCGAGGTGGCGGTCGGCGAGCCGCGCGGTGCGGGTGCTGCGCGGGTCGATCACGGTGAGCGTGCCGCCGCGCGCCTTGAGCGCCTTGAGCCTGCCGGGGAAGTCGGGCGCGGTGCACAGACTCCCGTTGGACTCCAGGGGGTTGGCGCCGATCAGCAGGAGGTGGGCGGTGTGGTCGAGGTCGGGCACCGGGATGGCGTTGGCGTCGCCGTACAGGAGTCCGCTGGAGACGTGCTTGGGCATCTGGTCGACCGTGGACGCGGTGAACACGCTGCGGGTGCCGAGGGCGCCGATCAGGAGCGGCGGGTAGAGCGCGCCGGCCATGGTGTGCACGTTGGGGTTGCCGAGGACCACCCCGACGGCGTGCGCCCCGTACCGCTCGACGACGGGCCGGATCCCGGCGGCCACGGCGTCGAAGGCCTCCTCCCAACCGGCCTCGCGCAGCTCCCCGTTCTCGCGCACGAGCGGCCCGCGCAGCCGGTCGGGGTCGCCGTCGACGGCCCCGAAGGCGGCGCCCTTGGGGCAGATGAACCCCTCGCTGAAGACGTCGTCGCGGTCACCGCGGGCTCCGGTGACCCGGGTCCCCTCGATGGTGAGCGTCAGCCCACAAGTGGCCTCGCACAGGGGGCAGATGCGCAGGGCGGTGCGGGACACGGGTCCTCCCGGGGTCTGACGACTACGGCGGCGCACGGACGGTTCGAGCATACCGACCGGTATGCACGGAGGGGAGCCCTTACGCGAAGGCGATCCGCGCGGTGTACGGAGGGAGCCCTCGCGCGAAGGCGATCCACGCAGAGGTGCGGGGGCGGCGCCCTCGTGCGAAGGCGATCCGCTCAGAGGTGCCGGGGGGAGCCCTCGCGGAAGGCGAGCCGCTCAGGGGCGGAGGGCCCCCGGGCGGCCCCTCCGTCCCGTCAGTCCAGCACCCGTCCCAGATAGGCCCGCAGCATCTCCCGCATCTCCGCGATGACGTCCGCGTCGCCCTCCGGATCCACCCGGAACGCCAACTGCACCAGGGCGTCCGCGGTCTCCACGGCGATCAGGAAGGTGCGCCGCAGCCCTGCGTCGGGTTCGCGGGTGAGATGGCCGCCGAGGAGGTCGGTGAGCCGGTCGGCGACCCGGTGGTTGGGTTCGGTCTGACGGCTGCCGACGGGGATCTGGTTGCCGAAGTCGACGAGGGAGAAGCCGGGGGCGGTGCGCTTCATGGCGAGGTACTCGTCCAGCACGGCGTCCATGGCGGCCCGCCAGTCGCCCGGCGCGGCGCCCTTCAGACGCGCGGTGACCCGCTCGGCGTACCGGTCGAGGTTGCGCTGCGCCAGCGCGGCGGCCATCTGCCTCTTGTTGCCGAAGAAGCGGTAGACCGAGCCGATGGGCACGCCCGCCCGCTGGGCCACCGCGCGGGTGCTCAGGTCGTCGTAGCCGACCTCGTCGAGGAGGTCGGCGCAGGAGTCGAGGATGCGGGTCAGCCGCTCGGCACTGCGCCGCTGGACAGGCGCACGACGGAGGTTGGTCGGATGGGGCACGGGCTTCATGATGCCTGTCCGCCGGGATCCGGTGAACCTCCGCCCCGGGCAGGGGTTTTCACGCCCCGCGCGCTCGTCACGGCCGTCGGCTCGCCGCCCGACGCGGTGATGTCGGCCGTGCACTCGACGGGCTCGCCGTCCACCGCCCAGACGGTGCCGTCGTCGGCGTACAGCCGCGCGGTCACCTGGTGCGTGCCGCGCGGGACCAGGCCGCCGGCCAGGCGGTGCTCGGGGTCGCGCAGTTCGGCGACGGGGCGGCCGTCCACGAAGAGGCGGGCGACGCCCCGGCCGGGCACCGCCCTGGGTGCCGTACCGGCCGGCGAGAGGCCGAAGTCGCGCAGCCGCAGGCGTACGTCCCACCCGGCACCGGAGGCGTCGGGCTGCACCTCGATGCCGATCCCGGGCGCGTCCTGCGCGCGCACCTCGCGGTAGGGGCGGCCGGCCTCGTCGGTGTCGTCGAGCAGTCGGCCCACGGCCGACGACCGGCCGTCCTCGCGCCCCGCGGCATCACCGGTGCCGCAGCCCGCGACGGCGACCGCGGCCACCAACAGGGCACAGCCCGCGAGCGAGGCACGAGATCGGCGCGTCCATGACATGCGGGTGAGCGTAGAACACCCGTACGCCACCCCGAATCCCCCTGGAGTCTGGTTCCCGGCCGTCCCGCGTCGTCCGTCGCAAGGAGGCCGGACGTCCCCCTTGCGCCGGAGCAACCGCAATCCTACGGTGAGCCATAGGAATCGAACGGGCAAGGGAGCAGCGATCATGAGCGATGGGGGTACCTCGCGCGCGGGCGTGTCCGGGCGCGGGGAGGCACGGAAGACCGCCGAAGGGCTGGCCCATCTGTCCGGCTTCGGCAACGAGCACAGCTCCGAGGCCCTCCCGGGCGCGCTGCCCGAGGGCCGGAACTCGCCCCAGCGCGCGCCCCTCGGCCTCTACGCCGAGCAGCTCAGCGGTACGGCCTTCACCGAACCCCGCGCCCACAACCGCCGTTCGTGGCTCTACCGCATCCGCCCCTCGGCCGCGCACCCGGCGTTCACCCGCACCGGCAACGGCGGACTGCGCACCGCCCCGTTCACCGAGACCGTGCCCGACCCGAACCGGCTGCGCTGGAACCCCCTGCCCGAACCGCCGCCCGGCACCGACTTCCTGGCCGGTCTGTGGACCCTCGGCGGCAACGGCGACGTCACCCAGCGCACCGGCATGGCCGTGCACCTCTACCACGCCGACGCCGACATGGACCGTGTCTTCAGCGACGCGGACGGCGAGCTGCTGATCGTGCCGGAGCGCGGCGGGCTGCTGCTGCGCACGGAGTTCGGGCTGCTGGCGGTGGAGCCCGGCGATGCCGCCCTCGTCCCGCGCGGGGTCCGCTTCCGGGTGGAGCTCCTCGACGAGGTCGCTCGCGGATACGTCTGCGAGAACTACGGCGCCCCCTTCCGCCTCCCCGACCTCGGCCCGATCGGCGCCAACGGCCTCGCCAACCCCCGGGACTTCCGCGCACCGGTCGCCGCGTACGAGGACGTCGAGGGCCCGGTGGAGGTGGTCAACAAGTTCTGCGGCAACCTCTGGACGGCGACGTACGACCACTCGCCGCTCGACGTCGTCGCCTGGCACGGCAACCATGTGCCCTACGTATACGACCTGCGCCGCTTCAATGTGATCGGCACCATCTCCTACGACCACCCGGACCCGTCGATCTTCACGGTGCTCACCTCGCCCTCCGACACCCCGGGGCTCGCGGGCGTGGACTTCGTGGTCTTCGCGCCGCGCTGGCTGGTGGGCGAGGACACGTTCCGGCCGCCGTACTTCCACCGGAACGTGATGAGCGAGTACATGGGGCTCGTCGAGGGCGCGTACGACGCGAAGGCCGAGGGGTTCGTGCCGGGCGGCGGCTCGCTGCACAACATGATGTCGGCGCACGGCCCGGACCGGGAGACGTTCGACCGGGCGAGCGCGGCCGAGCTGCGGCCCCAGCGCATCGACGACGGGCTCGCGTTCATGTTCGAGACGCGCTGGCCGATGACCCTGACGGCGCAGGCGGAGCACGCGGAGCACCTGCAGCAGCGCTACGACGACGTGTGGCGGGGCATGGAACGGCACTTCCGCCCCCTGCCATGACCGACGCCCCTTGCACCGACGGAATCCTGCCGGTACGGATGGCCCCGTGACCTCCTTCGCCCCGGACTCGATCGTCCTGAACCGCAAGCTGCCGCTCTGGTACCAGGTGTCGCAGTCGCTGCGCGCCTCGATACTCGGCCGCTCGCCCCGGGACCCGCTGCGCCTGCCGACCGAGGAGCAGCTGGCGGGGCACTACGGCGTGAGTGTGCTGACCATGCGGCAGGCGCTGAAGGAGCTGGAGGACGAGGGTCTGATCAGCCGGCACCGCAGGCGCGGCACGTTCATCGAGCCCAGCGCGCGCCGGGGCGCCCCGGTGCGGCTGCTGGGCTCGGTGGACGCGATCGTGGCCCAGCAGTCCGGCATGACCGCCGAGCTGCTGGACCACGGACACGCCCCGGTGTCCGCGGAACTCGCCGAGTACTTCCCGGACCTCGCCGAGGTGGCGACGTACCACCGGCTGCGCAGCGACGAGAAGACCGGCGAGCCGACCAACCACGCCCACAACTACGTCCGTCCCGACGTGGCCGCCCGGATCGACCTGGACGACCTGGGCCGCCGGCCCATGACCAAGGTGCTGCGGGACGTGGCCGGGGCGGACATCAGCCGCATCACGGACACGGTGGAGGCCCGGCTCGCGGACCCGGAGACGGCGCGGCTGCTGAACGTGCCGCTGCTGAGCCCGATCCTGCACTACACGGGGGTGACGTACGACGGGGACGGGCGGGTGCTGGACGTCGCCGTCATCCACTACCGGGGCGACCGCTTCTCCTTCACGGTGACGCTGGACGCCACCTGACCCGTGCGCCGGAGTGCCGACGTACGATGCCCAGCGTGACGCGCGACGACGCTCCGCTGCTCGCGGACCTCATGCCGTGGTCCGTCGCACCGCCGCGACTCGGCCGGGGGTGGCCGACGGCCCCCGATCCGTCCTCCCTCAAGGCGCGCTGGGACGCCTTGATGAAGGCCGAGGGAGCGGACCGCGAGGCCCTGTTCGAGCCGTCGCGCTCCCGCACGCTGCACTCGGCGGTCGGGCAGTTGCCGGGCCGCTCCGCCGGCACGGAGAAGCTGCTGCGCGCGCAGGGGCCCTGCCCGGAACCGGTCCGGGTGCTGTCGGCGCCCTTCGACGAGCAGTGGCTGATCCCGGACCACCGGTTGATCGACGCGGCCCGCCCGGAGTTGTGGCGGGTGGCCGACGAGCGGCAGGTGTTCGTGGTCGAGAACACCGGGGGTGAGCCCCGTCTGCTGGCCACCTCCCTGCTCCCGCTGCTCCGCCCCGGCCGGGTCCGCCCCCTGTACCGCCGCCCCGGCGGCGTCGAACCGAACCTGGCCCCCGGCCTGCTGGAGCACCTGGCCCTGGGTCTCGGGCAGGCCCCCGACCCGGTCGACGTGCTGGCGTGGATCCTGAGCGCGGTGCGTGCTGACCTCACGGTGCCGCTCACCGCGGACCCCGCGCTCTGGTCGCGGGGCGTGGAGACGGGGCACCGCCTGCTCTGGCTGCTGCGCCGCGACGGCGACCGCCCGAGACTGCCCGGTGGCCGCCGCCCCTACGTCCGCGCCCCGCTGCCCGCGCATCCGCGCACGCTCCACTACGACCGCGACGAGGAGACCCTGCACCTCGACGAGGGCCGCGTCTCCCCCGTGCCGGCCGGGGCCTGGGACTTCGAGGCGGGCGGCGTCCGGGTCCTGGAGCAGTGGTTCGCGGCCCGGACGGCCGGGGGCGAGCCCGGCACGCTCCTCGCGATCCGCCCGGCGACCTGGCCCCAGGCATGGACGTCGGAGCTGCTGGAGCTGATCACGGTCCTCACGCTGCTGTCCGGACTCCCGCGGCCGGAAGCCGGGCCGGCGCTGACCGCGACCGAACTGCGCGCCGCCGGCGTCCTGCCGGTCCCGGCATCGGCCCACCGTCCCGCCTCGGTCCTCGACCATCACGAGGAGGGCCCGGAAGGCCAGTTCGCCCTGCTCTAGGACCTCTCGTCGCCCTGCCGCCCCGGCACGAAGGCGCCCAGCACCCGCGCCGAAGCCGGAAGGGCCCGCAGGCTCGGGACGTGAGCCGTCCCACGCACGCAAAGGGAAAAGGGCACCCGCTGCACGAGGGGATGCACGACGGCGCACCACCGGCGCGCACGGGCCTCGCGCACGCCGTCATCGCGCCCACGACAGCTGTGCCACGACCGACCGAGAGCGGGCGATGCGGTTGATGCCGTCGTGCGGAAACGGGCCGGGAGGGGCTGCGGCTCACCGAAACGGGGCGTCGGGCAATACGCGGTCGGGGAGCGATCCGGCATCCGCGACGGACCGGGTGCCGGGTGAAGCACCAGGGACGGCACGGGGGTGACGGCGCGCCTACAGGCGGCGGCCCGGTAGCGGTGGCGGGAGGTGGGTTCGCCTGCCACCGCTCAGGGCGCCTGCGCCCCCGCTCACCTTGCCGGGTGGGGAGCCGGCGTGGAGTGGGGACGTACCCGCGCTCGGGCATCACACCGAAGCATCGCTGCGTGCCGTGGGGATGACGGGCGGCCAGATCGCAGCGCTGCGCCGGGACGGTGTGGCTGTCCGAGCGCGGGCCCTCGAAAGTACGTCGGGGGTGTCCGTGCGGGTCAGTGGCCGCCGAACAGCGAACGGCGCAGACGACGCAGCGGGGCGAAGAGAGAGACCCGGCGCACCCGGGACACCCGCTCGCTGCGCTCGTGCGCGGTGTCACGCGCAGTTATCTCCCGCATCAGCGAGGTCGCCTCGGCCGCCTCACGCTGCGGGACGGCGGGGCCGGCCAGCACCGAGAGATGGCGGTCGAGACGCGAACTGGTCGCGCTGCTCCCGCAGGTGATGGCAGGGACCCTTGCCCTGCTGCGCACTGTTATCTGTTCCATGTCACTCCCCACCCGTACGAATCCACCCGGCCCGGGCAGGGTAACCCTATCTCCCCCTTGGGGCACGCGTGTATCGCGGTCACAGGATTCACCTTCCCCGTAAGGGCGTTGACCATCCCTCTTCGATCACCCTCCGAATCCAACCGATTCCAGGGCGAGTTGGACAATTGGTTGAGTGGTGGGTCGGGGCGACCCGCCGTCGGGCTCGACGGTCACAGCGAGTGACGTCGCCCCCGTGTCCAGGCCGTTCGTGACGAAGGGCGTGTCGCCGTCCAGGAGGCCCAGGGAGCGTGGTTGCGCCTGGGGGCGCATGAGCCACAGTTGATGCACGCGGTCGCCCGGAAGGCTGTCGTAGCCGTTCAGGGTGACGACCGCGCTCCCCTCCGAAGCGGAGGCGATGACTCCGATCGTTCCCCCACCGGCATCCCGTCCGGTGGCCGCACGGACGTCCGGAGCGGCCAGGACCTGGGCGATCTCACGCGATCTGTCTCGCTCGGCGGCCAGTTGCCCGCCGGTCCGGTCGGCCTGGACGGCGAAGAGGGCGGCGACGACCAGGGCGGCGGCGGCCGTCGCGGTGGCGAACGGGACGAACAGAGGGCGCATCCGGGGCGCACGGGCGCGCTCCGGTGGCGGCGGCCGCACACCCCGGACGTGGGGAGGCAGCAACGCCTCCCGCGCGCGCGGCGGCTCCTGCGGGGTCGTGCGCACGGCCGCCAGCACCCGGTCGCGCAGGACCGCGGGTGCGGGGACGGCGGTGGACCAGGCGAGCCGTACGGCGTCCTCGGAGAGCATCCGTACCTCCGGTGCGCAGCGCTCGCAGGCCGCCAGATGCTTCTCGAAGCGCGCGCGTTCGTCGGGTTCCAGGGCGTCGAGCGCGTAGGGGGCGGCGAGGCTGTGCAGGTCGGCGCGGCCGCGCAGCCGGTCGAGCAGGCTCATGCCGTACCTCCTCGGCCCTCGGGGTGCGGACGGTCCAGGAAGCTCACGCGGCTCCTCCGAGGCACTCGCGCAGCCGGGTCAGTCCGTCGCGCATCCGGGTCTTGACCGTACCGAGCGGCAGCGAGAGCCGTTCGGCCACTTCACGGTAGGTGTAGCCGTCGTAGTAGGCGAGGGTGACCGACTCCCGCTGCAGGGCGGTGAGCCGGTTCAGGCACCGGCGCACCCACTCGCGTTCGAGCCCGGCCTCCACCTCCTCGGCGACCTGGTCGAAGGCGGGCGTCCCGGAGCGCAGCGCCTCGCGCTGCTCCCGCTCGCCGGCCGCGCGGGCGCTGCGCACCCGGTCCACGGCGCGGCGGTGGGCGAGCGTGAGGATCCAGGACACGGCGCTGCCGCGGGCGGGGTCGAAGCGGGCGGCGGACCGCCACAGTTCGAGCAGGACCTCCTGGGCCACCTCCTCGGACTGCGCGGGATCCCGCACCACCCGTTTGACGAGCCCGAACACCGGTCCGGACACCAGTGCGTAGAGCTCCTCGAACGCCATCTGGTCCCCGCCGGCGACGCGGATCAGCAGTCTGTCCGCCTCCACTCGCTCCCCCTTTCCGCGACCGCACCCCGGCCGCCCCCTCACACCGGACATTCGCAACGCACGCACCTCCGTATGGGGTTACGGATCTGCGCGCCGAAAACGCGGGTCGAACAGCCGGGAAAACAATCTCCCGTCGGACCAATCCGGTCCACCCCCGGCGTCGAATCCACCGCGTCAGGGAAGTTGGGACTGAGGACGGACGGCATGACAGCTATCTCCAAGCGCGGCGCGGGACTCAGGAGCGTCGCCACTCTCGTCTGTGGTGCGCTGGCCGCCGGAGGGCTCGCGGCCGCCGGTGTGACCACGCTGGAACCGGGGGCGGCCACCGCCTCCAGTCACCGGGAGGCCCCGCTGATATCGGGGACCCCGCAGTACGACAACACCGACGTGTACGCGTTCGTGAGCCCGGACAAGCCGGACACGACGACGATCATCGCGAACTGGAACCCCTTCGAGGAGCCGGCCGGCGGACCGAACTTCTTCACGTTCGCCGACGACGCCCAGTACGACCTCCACATCGACAACAACGGGGACGGACAGGGCGAGCTGCTGTTCCGCTACACCTTCAGGACGCACGTCAAGAACAAGAAGACGTTCCTCTACAACACCGGTCCTGTCGAGACCCTCGACGACAAGGACCTCAACGTCACGCAGACCTACGACATCGATCTGCTGCGGCTGAAGAAGCAGCGGCTGCTGTCCCGCACGAAGATCGCGGACGACGTCCCGGTCGCGCCCTCGAACGTCGGCAAGGCGTCCATGCCCGACTACGCGGCGCTGCGCAAGGCGGCGGTGCACGAACTGGCCGGCGGCTCCACGACGTTCGCGGGCCAGGCCGACGACCCGTTCTTCCTGGACCTGCGGGTCTTCGACCTGCTCTACGGCGGCAACCTCTCCGAGGTCGGCAACGACACCCTCAAGGGCTACAACGTCAACTCCATCGCCCTGCAGGTGCCCAACCACCTGATCCAGGAGTCCGCCCGCCAGCCCGTCGTCGGCATCTGGTCGACCACGCAGCGCAAGAACGCCCAGGGGCACTTCCGTCAGGTCTCGCGCCTCGGCAACCCCCTGGTCAACGAGGTCGTCAACCCGATCGAGGACAAGGACACCTTCAACGCGTCCGGGCCCTGGGGCGACGCCCAGTTCCTGGAGAACGTCACCAAGCCCGAACTGCCCAAACTGATCGAGGCGATCTACAAGATCCCGGCACCCGCCGAGCCGCGCAACGACCTGGTCGACGTCTTCCTCAAGGGCGTGAAGGGCCTCAACCAGCCGCCCCGTGTGACGCCGTCCGAGATGCTCCGCCTGAACACCTCGATCAAGCCCACCGCCACCCCGAAGAGGCTGGGCGTCCTGGACGGCGACAACGCGGGCTTCCCCAACGGCCGCCGCCTCACGGACGACGTGATCGACGCCTCCCTCCAGGTTGTCGAGGGTGAACTGCTCGGCGCCAAGAACGACCTGGGCGACGCGGTGGACAAGAACGACAAGGAGTTCGAGAAGGCCTTCCCGTACGTGGCCCTGCCGACGGAGGGTTCGCGCGGCCCGCTGGCCAAGGGCACCTCGGGCGGCAACGACGTCCGCAGCCAGATCGGCGACGCCCTGGAGCCCGCCGGCTCGGACGACACGACCCTGATCGCCGCCTCCGCGGGCGCGGGTGCGGGCGGAATCCTGCTGATCGGCGCCGCCCTGCTGTGGTGGCGCCGGCTGCGGCGCCGCGCGTACTGACGCCCCACCGAACGGCGCGGCCCGCACCCCCTCCGTCCCCCACGGCGCGGGCCGCGCCTCCCCGTCCACGTACCCACCGCCGCCACACCGAGGAGAGGCATGCTCCCGCGTACCGACGACGAAGACCCGCAGAGCGAGAACGGCCCGAGGGCAAACGCCGGGGACCGCGGGACCCCTGCGGGCGCCGACGCCCCGGTCGCGTCCGGCGGCACCACGTCCGCGGCGCCGCAAGCCGGCGAGCGGGTGGCCGCGCCGCGGCGGGTCGCGGCGGCCGGACGGCTCGGGCGCCGGGCCCATCTCGCCGCCTGCGTCGTGCTGCTGGCCGTGGCGCTCACCGGAGCGTCGATCGCGGTCGGCACCACACGGGCCGACGACGGACCGGTCCTCGCGAGGACCGGCAGCGGGGTGTCCCCCGTCGCTCTGTCCGCCATGGGCGACCTGAACGAGGCCGTCTCCGGACTCCAGGCCCATCTCCGCGCCCAGCCGCGCGACTTCGGCGCCTGGGCCACCCTCGGGCTGGGCTATGTCGAACAGGCGAGGGTCGACGGCGACCCCTCGCGCTACCCGCAGGCCGACAAGGCGCTGGACCGCTCGCTCCGACTGCGCCCCGGCAACGACCAGGCGCTGGCCGGGCGGGCCGCCCTCGCCGCCGCCCGCCACGAGTTCGAGGACGCCCTCGACCACGCGGACCGTGCCCTGGAACGGAACCCCTACAACGAACGCGCCCTGTGCAGCCGCGTCGACGCCCTGCTGGAGCTCGGCCGGTACGAGGAGGCGGCGAAGGCCGCCCGCACCGCGGACGCCCGGCGACCGGGCATCCCCGTCTTCACGCGGTACGCCTACGTGAGCGAACTGCGCGGTGACGTCGGCACCGCCCGCCGGGTCCTGGAGCAGGCGCTCGACGCCGCCGCCACACCCGCCGACACCGCCTACGTCGCCACCGCGCTCGGCCGGCTCGCCTGGAACCAGGGCGACCACGCGGGTGCCCTGCGGCACTACGCCCGCGCGCTCGCCGCGGACGACGGCTACCTCCCCGCCCTGGAGGGGCGGGCCCTCGCGCAGGCCGCGGGCGGCGACCGCGCCGAGGCAGTGCGGGGCATGGAGGCGGTCGTCGCCCGTGCCCCGCTGCCCGGCGCGCTCGTCGCCCTCGGCGAGCTGTACGAGGCGGACGGCGAGCGGGCCGAGGCCCGTGCGCAGTACGCCCTCGTCCACGCCTGGACCGCGCTCGCGCGCGCGGGAGGCGTCAACGCCGACCTCGACACCGCGCTCGCGGCAGCCGACCACGGTGACGCGAGGCTCGCCCTGAAGGCCGCCCGTGCCGAGTGGGACCGGCGCCGGACCGTGCACACCGCGGACGCCCTCGCGTGGGCGCTGTACGTCAACGGCCGTGCGGAGGAGGCCCTGCCGTACGCCCGCCGGGCCGCCGCCACCGGCTACCGTAACGCCGCCTTCCTGTACCACCGCGGCATGATCGAGCGCGCCGCCGGCCACCCGCGGGAGGCCCGCGCCTCCCTGACGGCGGCACTGAAGCTGAACCCTGGCTTCTCCCCGCTGTCCGCCCGCGAGGCCCGGACCGTCCTGAAGTCCCTGGAGGTGACGGGGTGAGGCTCCTTCGTCCGCTCGCCGTCCTGGCCGCGACCGGCGCCCTGGTGCTCGTCCCGGCCGGCACCACGGCGGCGCACCCGCTCGGCAACTTCACCGTCAACCACTACGACGGCCTGGTCGCCGCCCCCGGCGAGCTCCGCGTCGACCATGTCGAGGACCTCGCCGAGATCCCCGCGACGCAGGCGGCGCCCGACGTCGAACGGCTCGGTCTGGACGGGTGGGCGAAGCAGCGGTGCGCCGCCGCCGCCCGGGACGGCGAGGTCACCGTCGACGGGCGCCGGGTCCCCCTCCGGGTCACCGACAGCCACGCGCGCGTGCGGCCCGGTCAGGCGGGGCTCGACACCCTCCGGCTGGAGTGCGGGCTGACCGCCCCCCTGCCGGAGGGCGAACCCGCCACCGTCGGATTCCGCAGCGCCGGTGCCGGTTCGGGGCCCGGCTGGCGGGAGATCACCGCGCGCGGGGACCGTACGACGCTCACCGCGTCGGACGTGCCGAAGGAATCGGTGTCGCGCGAACTGACCTCCTATCCTGCGGAGTTGCTGTCGTCCCCGGCCGACACCGGTTCCGCGGCCCTGCGGATACGGCCCGGCGGCCCCGCCCTCGCCGAGGAGCGGGGCGAAGCGCCCGCCGGTTCCGTCCTGCCGCGCGGCGCCGACCGCTGGACCAGGGCCCTGGACTCCCTGGTGGCCCGCCAGGACCTCACCGCCGGCTTCGCCGCGCTGGCCCTGCTCGTCGCGACCGGCCTGGGCGCCCTGCACGCTCTCGCGCCGGGGCACGGCAAGACGCTGATGGCGGCCACCGCGGCGGCCCACGGCGGCCGCGCCCGCATGAAGGACGTCCTGCCCCTGGCCGCCTCCGTCACGGTCACCCACACCCTCGGCGTGGTCGCCCTCGGCCTGCTGGTCACGGGCGGCTCCGCGGCGGCCCCCTCGGTGGTCGCCTGGCTGGGCATCGCGAGCGGCCTCCTGGTGACGCTGGCGGGCGCGGGCCTGGTCCGGCGGGCGATCCGCAACCGGAGGCACGCCCTGGCGCACGCGCACGAACACGGCCGGGGGCACGGCCACTCCGGGCGCGAGCACGCCCACGCCGCCGACCACCACGAGGCGGACACCCCCCGCGACCACGCGCACGACCACGCGCACGGCCACAGCCACACCGACGGCCCCGGAAACCAGGACCACCCGCACCCCCATCGACACACCCACACCGGCCACACCCACACGCACGGCGGCCACACCCACACCCACCCCGTCGCCCCCACCCTGCGCGGCACGATCCTCATGGGCTTCGCCGGCGGCATGGTCCCCAGTCCCTCCGCGGTCGTCGTGCTCGTGGGAGCCGCCGCCCTCGGGCACGCCTGGTTCGGGCTGCTGCTCGTCGTCGCCTACGGCGCCGGGCTGGCGCTCACCCTGACCGCCGCGGGTTTCGCCGTCGTGAGGTTCGGTGCCGGGGTGACCCGTGCGCTGGTGCGCCGGCCGCGCTGGGCCGCCAACCCCCTGGCGGCGCTGGTCCGCCGCGGCGCACCGGTCGGTTCCGCCTTCGTCGTCGTGGCTCTGGGCGCCGGATTGGTGCTCAGGGGGGCGGCAACGGCATTCGGGTGAGCTACTTTTGGGGAGAAATCAGACGACACACCACTCACGGCTGCGAAGGGGGGCGCCCGTGTCCGCGTCATCGGGCAGTGAACGCGTGATCGCCGGCAGGTACCGCCTGCTGTCCCCGCTCGGCGAGGGCGGGATGGGCACCGTGTGGCGCGCCCGGGACGAGGTGCTGAACCGCGAGGTCGCCGTCAAGGAGGTGCGGGCCCCGGCCGGACTGCCGGCCTCCGACGTGGAGCGGATGTACGCCCGTCTGGAACGCGAGGCGTGGGCGGCGGCGCGGATCACCGACCGCAACGTCGTGACGGTGTACGACGTGGCCACGGAGGAGGACCGGCCCTGGATCGTGATGGAGTTGGTCCGCGGCATCTCGCTGGCGGACCTGCTGGACGCCGAGGGCCCGCTGCCGCCGCAGCGCGCGGCGCGGATCGGCGCGGAGGTGCTGTCAGCGCTGCGCGCCGCGCACGAGGCCGGGGTGCTGCACCGGGACGTGAAGCCGGCCAACGTCCTGCTGTCGAACGACGGTCGGGTCGTGCTCACCGACTTCGGAATCGCGACGGTCGAGGGCAGCTCCGCGCTGACCATGACCGGCGAGGTCGTCGGCTCGCCCGAGTTCCTCGCCCCGGAGCGGGCGCTCGGCCGCACACCGGGTCCCGAGTCGGACCTGTGGTCGCTGGGCGTGCTGCTGTACGCGGCGGTGGAGGGGTACTCCCCGTTCCGGCAGGACACCCCGCTGAGCACCCTGCGCGCCATCGTCGACGAGGAACTGCCGCCACCGCACCGGGCCGGCCCGCTCGCCCCGGTCGTCGAGGGTCTGCTGCGCAAGGACCCTGCCGAGCGGCTGTCGCCCGAACGGGCCGAGCAGGACCTCAGGTTGGCGGCCGCCGGGGGCACTCCGCGCGCGAGCACCGCGCCGACGACGCCGTACACCCCGTATCCGCCGACGGTCGCCGGGCACCAGCAGCCGCGGTCCCCCGCTCCGCCGCGGCCGGCGGCCCCGACGGCCATCACCAGGAACAGCGAGCCGCCGCCTCGCGACCGTCGCGCCGTCACGGCGCTGGTGGCGGGCATCGCGGCGCTGGCGCTGGCGGTCGGCGGGCTGACCTACGCGCTGCTGAACGACGACGACGGTGACGGCGGCGACGGGAAGGCGGGGGGCCCGGAGACGTCCGCCCCGCGGACGGCGGGACCGCCGGAGTCGAGCCCGCCGGAGGAGACGGACACCAGCGAGGCCACCACCCCGACGCCGGACGAGAGCCCCTCGTCCACTTCCCCGCCCCAGACGGTGACCGTCACCGTCTCCGGTACGCGCGCCGACTACTCGGGCTCCTGCCCGCCACCCGCCGACCGGGCGCCGGTGTTCACGGCGACCTTCACCGTGGGCAGGCTCCCGGCCGAGGTGAGCTACCGGTGGGTGACCCGGGACGGCAGGGTGACCGACCCGGGCTGGCGGACGCTGTCCTTCCCTCAGGGCGGGGAGCGGACCCGGCAGGACCGGGTGGTCGTGACGACGTACGAGGAGAGCGGGACGTACGAGAACGCGCTCGGTGTGGAGGTCCGGGAGCCGGTGCGGGTCACGTCCGACGTGGTGGCGTTCTCGGTGACCTGCGTGACGGAGACCCCGACGGGCGGGGCCTCCTCCTCACCTGCTTCTCCACCGGCTCCCTGACGGTCAGGCGACGCTGTCGAACACCGGCAGATAGCCGCCGGACTGGCCGTTCGCGGTCGGGTGGTACGAGTCGCCGATGTTGAGCCAGTTGACGCTGTGCAGCCACGAGGAGCCGGAGCAGATCTCGTGGCCGGTGAAGGTGGTGCGGACGTCCACGAAGGTGAAGCCGTGGTTCAGGGCGCGCTTCTCGATGGCGGTGTTCAGGACGTCGGAGGCGTCGTTGATGGCCCTGCGCTTGGTCTCCGACAGACCGAGGCACGACTGGCCGAGCTTGTAGAAGCGGGGGTAGCCGATGACGACGACCTGGGCGGAGGGTGCCCTGCCGCGGATCGTCGCGTAGACGTTGTCGAGCTTGCCGGGGAGCGTGGTGTCGACGTACGCGCGTGCGGTGTTGATGCGGGAGATGCAGGCGCTGTCGGACTGGAGCACGCACGTCGTCATGACGTCCGCGAAGCCGGCGTCGTTGCCGCCGACGGTGAGGGAGATCAGGCCGGTGCTCGCGTTGACGGGCGCCAACTGGCCGGCGAGAACTTCATCCGTTCGGGCGCCCGAGCAGGCCGTGAAGTGGAACGTGGAGGGTGAGTTGGCGGCCGCCCAGAGGTAGGGGTACGCCCGCGTGCTGCGCTTGCAGTCGCCGCTGGAGCTGATGTAGCTGCCCGCGCCGACACCGGAGGAGTAGGAGTCGCCGAGCGCCACATAGCTGGTGGCGGCGGCTTCCGACGCCTGCGCCGAGGACGCGCCGGTGAGCGCGGCCGTGGCGGCGAGGAGGAGTGAGCCGAAGAGTACGACAAGTCGGGAACGTCTCATGGAACCTCCCTTTAGCAGGATCTCTGCCTCAACCGTGGTACCAACTACGCGTGTTGAATGGAAGTGTCCATGCCAAAACTGTTGCCGTTTCACCCATACGGGCCCCGGGTGACGGGTCGTGCGATGACGCGCTCGGCGCCGGGCCCACCGACAGCCACTCAACTCCACGCCCCCGCACGCGCGCTCACCCCGGGCACCGTGACGCCCGGGGCACCGTCGCGCCCGGGGCACCGTGACGGCCCGGCGGCGGGCTCGGGATCCGGGAGGGGGCCGGGCTCCGTAACCCGGGCCGGGGCCCGCGCCGTGAGCCGCATCGAGCGTCGCAGTCGGCCATGCCGTCCGCCCTCCCGGGATCGCCGCGGGGCCTGGATACTGGGGCCATGGAGTTCGCCGTCTTCATGACCCTGCCCGGGCTGGTCATCCTGCTGACCGGCATCGCCTTCGCGGATCAACTGCTCGTCCGTGCCGGGCGGGCCGGACTGCTGCCATGGCGCAACAGCGTCCGGCAGGGCCAGATATCGGCCACCGGGTTCGAACTGCTCCACGCGAGCCTCTCGCCGGGGAAGCAGAACGAACTCAAGGAGCGACAGTCGGCACTGGTCATGCGGGACGACGAGGAGGACGGCGCGCCGCCGAACCGGACGACGGTGGACCTGGAGGGCGGGGTCGCGGTCGTCCGGATGCCGCAGACAGAGAGATAGCGGGCGGCACGACCCTCGCCGCCGCACGCTCACCTTCGGGCACCCAGGGCCGCGCGCCAGGGCGGCCGACCGCATCGCCCGGCCGTGCGCGCGGGACGCGCCCCACGCGCACGCCCCCACACGGCGCGTGAGCCGCTTCGAGCCCCTTCGGCGACACCGATGAGCCAGGTGTGACAGGCCGTTCCCCGGGGGCGAACCACCCTTGCGACGACGGTCCTTCCGGATCGCAGAGAGCGCATTCCGCGTCTTGACGCCCCCACGAGGGCTGCGCGACATTGAAGCCCGGCATCCGGCGCTTCGGGGGGCAAAGTCGCCCATGCAGACCATCCGTGCGAAGAGAGACGCATCAGACGGCGCCGAGCGGACGGGGCCCGGTTCGGGGAGGGACCTGGTCCTGACGCTCGCGGGCGCCGCGACCGCCGTGGGCGCGATCGGCGCGCTGCTGGCGCTCATCGAGTCCGACTCGCCACTGCGCGCTCCGTTCACGCTGTTCTTCCTGCTGGCGGCGCCGGCCGTGGCCATCGCCGCGGCGCTCGACGGGCTCGATCCGCTCGGCCGCGCCATCGTGGCGACGGCGGGCGCGATCGCCGTCGACATGCTGGTCGCCCAGGGCATGCTGGCCCTGCGCCTGTGGTCGGTACGCGGCGGCATCGTGGCCGTGACCGTGCTCAGCGCCCTCACTCTCCTGCTGGTCCTGGTCCGGCGCCTCCGTGGCCACGCCGCGAGAAGAGAGGGCTCATGACGTGGACATCACTGTGTACCGGCCGGGTGAGCTGACCGCCGCCGACCGGGCGGCCTGGACGGCGATGCAGGCGAAGGCCCCTCTGCACGGTGCGCCCGGGCTGGCGAACCCCTTCCTGTCCCCGGAGTTCGCGCTGGCCATGGGCCGGTGCAGACGCGGCGTACGGATCGCGGTGGCCCGCGAGGAGGGCGAGCCCGCCGCGTTCCTCGCGTTCCAGAGAACCGCCGCGGGGGTCGGCCGGGCCGTCGGACTCGGCGTCAGCGACGCGCAGGGCGTGGTGCACCGCCCCGGGTTCACCTGGGACGCCGGAGAACTGCTGCGGGCCTGCGGGCTCGCCGTATGGGAGTTCGACCATCTGGTGGAGGGGCAGCGGCCGTTCGAGGCGCACGCCTCCGGCGCCTTCCCCTCCCCCGTCATCGACGTCGACCAGGGCTACGACGTGTATCTGGCCGGGCTGCGCGACCGGTCGCCGAAGTTCACCAGGTCCACCCTCGCCAAGGAGCGCAAGCTCGGCCGGGACGTCGGCGAGGTCGTCCACGTCCACGACGAGCGGGACCCCGCCGCACTGCGCACGCTGATGGGGTGGAAGTCCGCGCAGTACCGCAGGACCGGGCGCAGCGACCGTTTCGCGCACGAGTGGATCACGCGGCTGGTGGAGCAGTTGTTCCACACCCGCTCGGAGCCGTTCGCGGGGATCCTGTCGGTGCTGTACGCGGGCGGCAGACCGGTGGCCGCGCATTTCGGACTCCGCAGCGAGCGCGTCCTCGCCTGCTGGTTCCCGGCGTACGACCCGGCGTACGCGAAGTACTCCCCGGGACTCGTGCTGCATCTGCGGATGGCCGAGGCGGCCGCCGCCGAGGGAATCGCCCTTCTCGATCTCGGACGGGGTCCGAAGGAATACAAGGATTCCCTGAAAACACGCGAAATCCAGGTGTTCGAAGGGTGGGTGGCGCGACGTCATCCCGTGGCCCTCGGGCATCGCGCCCGGCGTGCGCCGGTGCGCGCACTGCGCAATGTCGTGGTGGCGCGACCTGAGTTGTTCCAGCCGGCGGACAAACTGCTGAAGCAGCTGGGAAAGATCAGGCCAGGACGCCGGTAACGACCCTACCGACCGGAAAGTGAGGGGAGGTCCCAGGTCTTGCCATAAAGCATGATCCGTCAATATCTTCATACTTTCGTCCGCACCGGACCATCACCACGACGGACCCAGGGGAGGGCTCAGGGGCCGTGGTGCTGTGCCGGAGCGGCGCGCGGTGGGGGGTGCCGTGCCCGGTGACGTCGAGACGTGACCGGGCCGTTCCGCGCAAACGGCTGCCGTTGTCCGGCACCGGTGAGCTGTGCCAGTACAAACCCCCCTTTCGCACCGGACAAAGAGCCGGACCGCCCGGGGGTGGGCGGTCCACCGGACGAGAGGGACCAACTCATGAGTTCTGTTCTGGACTCGGCGGCGACCGACGAGAAACCGTCGACGGCCGGCGTCTTCCGGCCGATATCCACGCATCTGGCGATCACGCCGCCGGTGAGCGTGGTCATTCCCGCGATGAACGAGGCGGAGAATCTCCCGTACGTCTTCAAGACCCTTCCGCACTGGATCCACGAAGTGGTCCTGGTGGACGGCAATTCCACCGACGACACCGTCGGGGTCGCCCGTGACCTGTGGCCGGACGTGAAGGTCGTCGAGCAGCGCGGAAAGGGCAAGGGCGACGCGCTGATCACCGGATTCGAGGCGTGCACCGGCGACATCATCGTGATGGTCGACGCGGACGGCTCGGCCGACGGCAACGAGATCGTCAGCTATGTCTCCGCGCTGGTCTCCGGCGCGGACTTCGCCAAGGGGTCGCGGTTCGCCAACGGCGGCGGCACCGACGACATGACCTTCATCCGCAGGATGGGCAACCGCACCCTGTGCGCGGTCGTCAACCGCAAGTTCGGCGCGCGCTACACCGACCTGTGCTACGGCTACAACGCCTTCTGGCGGCACTGCCTGGACAAGATCGACCTCGACTGCACCGGCTTCGAGGTCGAGACGCTGATGAACATCCGGGTGGTCAAGGCCGGACTGAAGGTGCAGGAGATCCCCAGCCACGAGTACCTCCGTATCCACGGCACCAGCAACCTCAGCGCCGTGCGCGACGGGCTGCGGGTGCTGAGGGTGATCCTGCGGGAGCGCTCCAACCGGCGCGCGCTGCGCCGCCGCGGCCGCCCCTCGCCGATGTTCGACACGGCCCGGGGAGAGGTCTCTTGAGCGGTCCCGGCATCTCCGTCGTGATCTGCGTCTACACCGAGGACCGCTGGGAGGACATCCTCGCGGCCGTCGACTCGGTGCGGGCGCAGTCCCGGCCGGCCCTGGAGACGCTCCTGGTCGTCGACCACAACGAAGCGCTCCTGGACCGGCTCGCCCACGAGTACAAGGAGTCCGCGCGGGACGCCGTCGTGCGGGTGCTCGCCAACGCGGGCCCCCGCGGCCTGTCCGCCGGGCGCAACACCGGCATCGCCGCCGCGCACGGCGAGGTGATCGCCTTCCTCGACGACGACGCCGTCGCCGAACGCGACTGGCTGCGGCACTTCGCCGCGTCCTACGCCGACCCGCGCGTGATGGCGGTCGGAGGCCGCACGGAGCCCGTCTGGGCGTCCGGGCGGCGCCCTGTCTGGTTCCCGGAGGAGTTCGACTGGGTGGTCGGCTGCAGCTACCGGGGTCTGCCGCCCGGCCTGGTCCGGGTCCGCAACGTGCTGGGCGGCAACGCGTCCTTCCGCCGCACGGCGTTCGACGCGGCGGGCGGCTTCGCCACCGGCATCGGCCGGGACGGCGACAGACGCCCGCTGGGCTGCGAGGAGACGGAGCTGTGCATCCGTCTGACCCGCGCCGTGCCCGAGGCGGTCCTGCTGATCGACGACCGCGCGGTGATCCACCACCGGGTGCCGCCGGCGCGTGAGCGGTTCGGCTACTTCCGCGCCCGCGCGTACGCCGAGGGCCTGTCGAAGGCGCTGGTGGCCCGGAGCGTGGGCGCCCGCGAGGGGCTGGAGTCCGAACGCCGGTACACGATCCGGGTGCTGCCGGCCGGGGTGGCGCGCGGCCTGCGGGACGCGGTGCTGGCCCGGCCGGGCGGCGCGGGCAGGGCGGGGGCGATCGTCGCCGGCGTGTGCGCGGCGGCCGGCGGCTACGTGGTGGGCAGCGTGTGTGCGCGCAGGAGCGGTACGGCGTTCCCGGTGACGCCGGTCGGGGGCGGCGGACGTGACTGACACCCGCGTGCCGATCCTGATGTACCACGCCGTCGCGTCCGAGCCGAACGACGCGACCCGGGCCCTGTCGGTCACTCCCGACGCCTTCGCGCGGCAGATGGAGGCCGTCGGCGACCTGGGGCTCACCCCGCTCACCACGGCGGAGCTCGCGGGGCGCTGGCGCTCCGGCCGTCCGCTGCCGCCGCGCCCGGTCCTGGTCACCTTCGACGACGGCTACGTGGGGGTGCACCGCCATGCCCTGCCCGTACTCACCGAGCACGGCTTCCCGGCCACGCTGTTCGTCGCCACCGGCTGGATCGAGGGCGCCCATGACACCGGGGGCGGCCTGGACCGGATGCTCGGCTGGGACCAGGTGCGCGAACTGGCCCGGTCGGGCGTCGAGATCGGCGGCCACAGCCACAGCCACCCGCAGCTCGACCAGCTCGGCGACGACGCCCTGCGCTTCGAACTGAGCCGCTGCCGCGACGTCGTCGCCGCCGAACTGGGCACCCCGCCCACGTCGTTCGCCTACCCGTACGGCTACTCCAGCCGGCGGGTCCGGCGCGAGGTGCGGGCGACGGGATACGGCCAGGCACTCGCCGTCGGCAACGACCTCGCCCGCCCCGCCCAGGGACCGTACGCCCTGCGGCGGGTCACCGTGCGCCGCGGCACCGGGATCGAGGAGTTCGCGCGGCTCGTCCAGGGCCGCGCGATCACCCGCGCCTTCGTCAGGGACCGCGCCCTCACCAAGGGCTACGCGTTGGTCCGCCGTGCACGCCAGGTCCGCCGGAAGGCCACCCGTACCCGTGTCTGACACGAGCACCGCCCAAGCCGCGCCCGCCGGGAAGGAGCCCGCCGAGGAACCCCGGCGCCGCTCGGGACGGCCGGGGCCCGGCCGGTCCCCGGGCGGCGGCCACCTGCTGCGCAACGCCTACGCGCTGATGCTGAACACCGGCATCTCGGCCGTGCTCGGTCTCGGCTACTGGCTGCTCGCGGCACGGCACTACTCCGAGGCCGCGGTCGGGCAGGGCTCGGCCGCGATCGCCGCGATGAAGCTGCTCGCGGGGCTCACCGCGGTGACGCTCACCGGCGCACTGGCCCGGTTCATCCCGGTCGCCGGCCGGGGCACCGGACGGTTGATCCTCAGGACGTACGCGGGCAGTTCGCTCGTGGTGGCGCTGGCGGCGGGCGCGTTCCTGCTGACGCTGGAGGCGTGGGGACCGTCGTACCGCTTCCTGCACTCGCCGCTGCCGGCCGCGGTCTTCGTGGTGGCCGTCGTCGCCTGGAACCTGCTCACCCTCCAGGACGGGGTGCTCACCGGGCTGCGCAACGCGCCGTGGGTGCCGGTGGGGAACACCGTCTTCTCGGCGGTGAAGCTCGGCCTGCTGGTGGCGTTCGCGGTGGCGATCCCGATGACCGGGGTCTTCGTCTCCTGGGTCGCGGCCATCGCCACCTCGGTACTGCCGCTGGGCTGGCTGGTGTTCCGGCGGCTGGTGCCCCGGCACGTGCGGGCGACCGAGGGGCAGGCGCGGACGCCGACGCTCCGGGAGGTCGGGCGCTTCCTGGCCGGCGACTGCACGGGGTCGCTGTTCTCGCTCGCCGTGGTCTATCTGGTGCCGGTGATCGTGGCCGCGCAGGTCGGCGCCGAGGACAACGCGTACTTCTACATCACCGCCGTCATCGCCGGCACGGTCAACCTGCTCGCCGTCAACATGGGCGCCTCGCTGACCGTCGAGGGCGCGCACGACCCGGCCAGGCTCGCCGCCGACACCCGGGCCGCGCTGCGGCGGATGGCCCGGATCACGCTGCCCGTCGCCGCGGTGCTGTTCCTCGGCGCGCCCTGGATCCTCGGCGTGTTCGGCGCGGGGTACGCGGAGGCGGCCACGCCGCTGCTGCGCTGGTTGGCGGCCGGGGCCGTGCTGCGGGTCGTGATGGAGACGTACTTCGCGGTGCTGCGCGCGCAGAGCCGTACGGCCGGACTGGCCTGGCTGCAGGGGCTGCTCTGCGCGCTGGTGCTCGGCCTGACGCTGGTGCTGCTGCCGCGGATGGGCCTGACCGGGGCCGGCATCGCCGAGATCGCCAGCCTCTCGGTGATCGTGGCGATCGCCGCGCCCCGGCTGTACCGCACGGTCCAGGGCGCCGCGTCCGACGTCCCGCCCGGCGCGGCACCCGACGGGGACCTCGCCGACCCGGGTGCGCGCGACGTCCCGGCGGCCGGCGGGGCGGCGCGCGGGCGGGGACCGTCCTGGGCGCAGGACAGCGACACCCTGGTGCTGGGCCTCCCGGTCGACTTCGACCACCAGGAACGGCGACCGGACGTCCGGCCGGGGCCGGGGACTTTGCCCACGGGGGTGAGCACGACGGAGAAGCAGGTCCCGGCGCGGGACCCGGAGCCCGTCGCGGTCACAGCCGCGCGGGGCGCGCGTCCGGCGAGCCCTTGGCGGCAGCGGCTGATGCCCACCCCCGTCGGTGTGGTCCTCGGTGCCTTGCTGGTCGCCGCGCTGGCGCTCTACTGGGTTCCGGCGTCCCGCCTGGGCGAGGCCGACCTGGACCGCATGGGCGGGCTGGGCCTGGTCTCCGTCCTGCCCGTCCCGACGCTGATCGGCGCCGCACTGCTCGTCGTCGTGTTCGCCGCGCTGCTCCGGCCGGGCCGTGAGCACCGGGCGCTGCTGCTGGTCACCCTGCTGGCGACGGTCGTGTCGCTGCACGCGCTGCCCGCCGTGATCGAGACCGAGCCCCGGTTCGCCACGGCCTGGCAGCATCTCGGCTTCCTCGACCACATCGACCGCACCGGCACGGCCGTGCCCGACCTGGACGCGCGCTGGAGCTGGCCCGGGTTCTTCGCGGTGGCCGCCTTCGTCGCCCGGGCCTGCGGGGTGGCCGATCTGACCGAGGTCATCCGCTGGTGGCCGTCGGCCCTTCAACTGCTCTGCCTGGCGCCGCTGTTCCTGCTGACCCGCGCGCTCCGGGCGAGCTGGCGCGCCCGGTGGGCCGGCGTGTGGGTCTTCGCGCTGAGCGGCTGGGTCGGGCAGGACTACTTCTCCCCGCAGGGCTTCACCTATCTGCTGTATCTCGTCCTGGTGGCGATCCTGCTCGTCTGGTTCCGCTCCCCGCGCGTGATCTGGACGAGGCTCCGCCCCGGCGAGGCGGAGGTGGAGCCCGCGGGCCGGCGGCAGCGGGCGGTGCTGCTGCTCGTCGTGATCGGCCTGTTCGCGGCGACCGTCCCGGCCCACCAGCTCACGCCGTTCGTGATGCTGGGCGTGGTCACGGCGCTGGTGCTGCTCGGGATGTCCCAGCCGCGCGGGCTGCCCGTGCTGTTCGGCGTGATGGTCGTGGCCTGGATCGGCTTCATGGCCGAGCCGTACTGGTCCGGGCACTTCGACGAGTTGTTCGGCGGCGTCGGCGGCGTCGGCGGCAATGTGTCGTCGTCGGTGTCCGGGCGGATCGAGGGCGGCGACTCCACCCACGGACTCGTGCTGTACACGCGTGTGGCGCTGGCCGGCGGGGTGCTGGCCCTCGCCTGCTGCGGCTGGTGGCGACGGCGCGCGCACGGCTACCGCGAGCGGGCCCTGCCGGTCCTGGCCTTCGTGCCGTTCCTGGGCTTCGGCATGCAGTCGTACGGCGGTGAGATGGCGCTGCGCGTCTTCCTGTTCGCGCTGCCCGGCGCCGCCCTGCTGGCCGGTCTCGCGCTCTTCCCGCGCGTCGGTGAGGGCGCCGTGCGGCGGACCTGGTACCGGGCGAGCCTCGCGCCGCTGGCCGCGCTGACGGCGGGGCTGGTGCTGATGGGCGGCTTCCTGGTGGCGCGGTGGGGCAACGAGCCGTTCGAGCGGGTGCGGCCCGGCGAGGTCGCCGCGATGGAGTTCGTGTACGCGCACGACGACCCGAGCGTACGGCTGCTGTGGCTCAGCGACGACCCGCTGGAGACCGTGACGCCCGCGCTGCCGTGGGGGGCGCGGGACATGGAGAAGGTGGAGTACGTGCCGACGCGGGCGCCCGCCGACCCGGAGCTGGTGTCGGGTCTGGTCGAGGCGCTGGAGGACGCCGGCCCGAACTCCTGTCTGATGGTCAACAGCGGCCAGGTCGCCTCTCTCCGCCTGGATGCCGGCTACCCGGCGTCCTGGGGGCCCCGGCTGATCCGCGCGCTGGACGAGCGGCCGGAACTGCGGCGGGCCTTCGCCGGGTCGGACGTCACCGTCTACGCCCTGGCCCGGGAGCCGGCCGGACCCGTCCCGGCGGCCGATCCCGGTCCCCCGGGACCGCTGGTGACCTGGACGCCCTGGTCGGTGGTGGGTGCCGTCGCGGCCGTCGCGCTGATCGTGCTGCTGTCCGCGCGGGAGGTGGTCCGGGTGGCGACGCGGCCGGGCGTGCGGCGCCTGCGCCGTCTGCAGGGCGGCTTCTGGTTCTCGCTGCCGTTGCTGGCGATGCTGTGCGCGGCGCTGGTGCAGCGGTTCCTGACGTTGAGGTGACGCCCTACCGCTCGACCCACTTCACCTCGTGGGGCCGCAGGTCCAGACGCACGCCGTCGACCTCGGCGCCGGTCGCCCGGTCGCGGGTGTTGACGACCAGGAGGGTCCTCGCGGTGGCGAGGACCCGCACACCGGCCGGGGCGGTCACGCTCTCGTACGCCGTCCCCGGCGGGAACGCGGCGGCGAAGCGGGCGAGGAGGTCGTACAGGGGCAGCGCGACGCCGCCGTCCTCGGTGCCGGTGGGCGACCACAGGCAGCCGGGGCAGCCGGGGCCGGTCTTCTCCTGCGGGTTCCAGTAGAAGCCCGAGGAGGCGCCGCCCTCGACCATGGCGATCATGGCGGTGGCCTGGACGGCACGCCGGTGGGGCTCGGACCAGCCGTGCCGGTCGTCGTCGCCGTCGGCGGGCTCGACGTAGTACTCCGCCCACCACAGCGGCAGCTCGCCGCCGGTCCGTCCTCTCACCCACTGCCCGACGGCCTCGAACTTCCCGGTGGCGGCGAACTCGTCCGGCAGCGGTTCGCCGTCCTTGGTGTAGCTGGAGCCGTCCACGACGACGAAGTCGGCGCCCGCCTTGTGCTCGTTCCAGTAGGAGAAGGCGTCGAGGACACGCTGGTCCAGGGCGCCCCAGGGGCCCCTGACGGTGGTGGAGGCGATGTCCGTCCGCCGCGGGTCGACGCTGTCCATCACCAGATAGGGCCCGCCGACCATGATGTCCGGGTCGACGTCCTTCAGCGCCTTGTGGACCCGGTTGTACAGCTCGGTGTAGCCCTCGTGGTCCCAGCGCCGCTCGGCGTCGTTCCAGAAGCCCTTGAACTCGTTCCACACGATGAAGTGGCGTACGTCGGGGTAGCGCCTCGCGACGGTCGCGGCCAGGGCGGCGAAGTCGCCGTAGTGCTCGGGCAGCGGGGCGGTCTCCAGCGCCGCCTGGCTCCAGTCCGTCTCGCCGGTGCCCTCCCCCTCGCCCTTCATCCAGTCCGGGGCGCAGCACAGCGTGATGACCGGGGTGCCGCCGGAGGCGCGGACGAAGTCGACGCGGCGGTCGAGGGCGGCGAAGTCGTAACGGCCCTTCAGCGGCTCGGGGTTGTCCGCGCCCCAGCCCATGATGTGCTGGTTCTGCGGCAGCGCCGACCGTGCGAGGCGGTCTCCGACCCGGCCCACGGCGGCCGCGGCGCCCTCGTCGGCGCTGTACTGGGTGTGGGTGAAGCCCCATCCGACGTCGGGGCGCGGCTGCCCGGGCGGGATCACGGGCGTGCCGTGCGGCTCGCCTCCGCCGGGTGAGGTGCCGGCGGTGCTCGCGCCGTCGCCGGGGAGCGTGCCGAGCAGGGTCACCGCCAGCGCCACGACGGTCGCCGCCACGCCGAACAGCGCGGTGAGCCGCCATCGCCGTTCCCCCGTGTGCCCCTCGTGACGTCCCATCGGGGGAAACAGTAGCCGTGGAAGGCGGGTTGGGGGCAGATGTCGTACATGTGCGACCCGGGAACCGGAGGTGCCGGCGCGCGGCGGAACGAGGGACGCGCGGCCGACACTCCGCGCTCACCGCGGAAAGCGGGTGCACGGGGGGCCCATGTGCCCGATCATGGCGACATGTCTGCCAACCCGCACGACGCTCTGCCGATCCGGCTCCACGTCGACGACAGCGACTCACCGTCCGACGTCGTCGACGCGCTGTTCCTCGGCCGCTTCGCGACGGGCGAGCAGCCGTACTCGCACGCGGCCAACATCGACCGCGTGCGCTCCGGCGCGACGCTGCTGCCGTCGGGCGCGCGCGTGCTGCGCCTGGCCCGCGACGACGACCGCAGCGCCACGCTCGCCGAGGGCGACGGCTGGACGCTGCTGGTCTCCCGCTGGAACCGGGGCGCCGACGTCACGGTGACCGCCACCAGCGCCGACCTGGCAAAGAAGGTCCTCGACCAGGCGACGGACGGCGCGGCGGACGAGCCCGAGCCGCAGCCGGAGAACGTGACGATGGGCTTCTGGTACGTCTCCCCCCGGCGCGGCCCGCACCGTACGACGCGGCAGATCTCGGCGGGCACCTGGGACGATGTGCGCCCCAACTACACCGAGCCGGTCGCCAAGGCCATGGACCAGCTGATGCGGACGACGCCGGAGGACATCGCGGGCCGGCTGCTGCTCCTGCACGGACCGCCCGGCACCGGCAAGACGTCGGCGCTGCGCACGCTGGCCCGCTCGTGGCGGGACTGGTGCCAGGTGGACTGCGTCCTGGACCCGGAGCGGCTGTTCAGCGACGTCGGCTATCTGATGGACATCGCGATCGGCGAGGAGGACGCGGCGGGCAAGGCCCGCTGGCGGCTGCTCCTGCTGGAGGACTGCGACGAGCTGATCCGCGGTGAGGCCAAGCACACGGCGGGTCAGGCGCTGTCGCGGCTGCTGAATCTGACGGACGGACTGCTCGGTCAGGGCCGCAACGTCCTGGTGGGCGTCACGACCAACGAGGACCTGGAGCGCCTGCACCCCGCGGTCGTCCGCCCCGGCCGCTGCCTGGCCCGCATCGAGGTGGGGCCGCTGACCCGGCGCGAGGCGATCGACTGGCTGGGCGGCGAGGTCCCCGACCGGGCGGAGGCCGTCGTCCGCGAGGGGGCGACGCTGGCGGAGCTGTACGCGCTGCGGCGGGGCACGTCCCCGACGGCGCTGCCGGAGCCGCGGGGCGGTTCGGAGGCGGGGCTGTACCTCTAGGGGGCCGTCCGGCCCACCCCGGCCCACCCCCCGGCCCACCCCGGTCCGCTCCGGTGCCGTGACTCCTGGGGCCGTCCGGTCCCGTCCGGTGCTTTGATGGACGTATGACCCTGTTCGTCGGCACGTCGGGGTGGCAGTACAAGGACTGGCGGGGGCGGTTGTACCCGGGCGGCTGCCCCACGCGGCTGTGGCTGGAGGAGTACGCCGCAGGCTTCGCCACGGTCGAGATCAACAACGCGTTCTACCGGCTGCCGACGCGGGAGAACTTCGAGACGTGGCACGACCGGGTGCCGTCGGACTTCGTGATGGCGGTCAAGGCCGGCCGCTATCTGACGCACGTCAAGCGCCTGAAGGACCCCGAGGAGCCGGTGCGGCGCCTGATGAGCCACGCGTCCGGGCTCGCCGGCCGGCTCGGTCCGGTCCTCCTCCAGCTCCCGCCGAACCTGCGCGCGGACGCCGGGCTGCTGGACGCCTGCCTGGCCTGTTTCCCGGCCGGCACGCGGATCGCGGTCGAACCGCGGCACGAGTCGTGGTGGACGCCGGAGGTGGAGGAGGTGCTGCGCTCCCGCGGCGCGGCCCTGTGCTGGGCCGACGTCCTCTCCCACCCCGTGACACCGCTGTGGCGCACCACCGGCTGGGGCTATGTCCGCTTCCACCAGGGCCGCGCCCGGCCCTGGCCGCACTACGGCCGGCAGTCCCTGCGGACCTGGCTGCACCGCGTCACGGACGTCTTCCCCGACGACCACGACGTGTACCTGTACTTCAACAACGACCCCGGCGGGGCGGCGGTGGAGGACGCGGTGACGTTCGCGGAGCTGGCGGGGCGGGAGGGGCGGAGGGTGACGCGGACGCCCGGCGTGCCGGTGACGCGACCGTGAGACACGCGGGCCCGCCCCGCCCTGCGACGGTCAGACCGGCGCACCCGGACACGACCGTCCGTCACGCGCAGCCGCGGGCGGGGACGGGGACCCGCTCAGCCCTTCGGCTCCCGCTCCCCGTACACCGCCCGCAACGCCTCCCGCACCGCGCGCAGCGCGGCCTCCTCACCGAGTCCCAGCCTGCGCGCCCGCTCGGCGTACGCCTGCGCGGCCCCCGCCGCCTCACGCTCCGCCGCCGGGCCCGTCGCGGCGACGAACGTGCCGTTGCGTCCCCGCGTCTCGATCACACCGTCCGTCTCCAGCGCCCGGTACGCCTTCGCGACGGTGTTCGCGGCCAGGCCCAGCGTCTCGGCCAGTCCCCGGACCGTCGGCAGCCGGTACCCCACCGGCAGCGCCCCCGACCGCGCCTGCGCGGAGATCTGCGCCCGCACCTGCTCGTACGGCGCCTCCGCGGCGCCCTCATCAATGTCGATCTTCAAGGTCACGGCCCGATTCTCCCGTACCCGCCGGAAAATGAGAGGCGTCCGTCCCGTCCCCGCACCTAGCGTGCGCCCCATGACAGTGATCGTGCGCGACCTCCGCCCCGACGTCCCGGCCGACGTCGAGGGCTTCGCCCGTGTCCGCCGGCTGGCGCTGCCGTTCCTCCTGGTCACGCCGGCGTCCGTCGTCCACCACCTCACGCGGAACCATCCGGACGCCCACTTCCGTTCGCTCGTCGCGGAGCAGGACGGCGAGGTGGTCGGGACCGCGCAGGTCGGCATGGCACCTCAGAGCACGGAGCCGGGCCAGGGCTCGCTGAACGTCTACGTACACCCCGGGCACACCGGGCACGGTGCCGGCTCGCTCCTGGTGCGCACGGCCGAGGAGCACCTCGCGGCCCACGGGGCCACCAAGCTCCTCTCCTGGGTCCTGGACGAGCCCGCCCACCGTGCCTTCGCCGAACGCCGCGGCTACCGCGCGAGCCGCTCGGCCCACTTCCTCCGCCTGGACCTGGCGCACGGCACGCTGCCGCCGCTCCAGGACCCGCCGCCCGGCGTCGAACTGCGCACGGCCGCCGACTGGGCCGACGACCCGCGTCCGCTGTTCGCGCTGGACGCCGAGACGACGTCCGACGAACCGAGCGACGTCGAAACGGAGTTCACCGACTACGAGGCGTGGATCGAGGAGACCTGGAAGCACCCGCTCCTCGATCTCGACCTCACCTCGGTCGTGGTCGTCGACGGCCGCCCGGCCGCCTTCAGCGTCGTCCACACGGACGGCACCCTCCCCCACTCTCGAACGCGCGCGAGCGGGGAGACCCCCATCGCCACCGCCATGACCGGCACCGCCCGCGCCTTCCGGGGCCGGGGCCTGGCCAAGCTCGCCAAGAACGCCTCCCTGCACCGCGCCCGCGCCGCCGGGTGCACGGAGGCGTTCACGGGCAACGACACCGGGAACGGCCCGATGCTCGCGATCAACAAGTGGCTCGGGTACGACATCCGCGCGACGGAGGTGCGCCATGTCCGGCAACTCGGCTGAACCCCGGGCGGAGCGGAACACCACGGTGGACGTGGTCCTGCGACGTCACGCCTGCGCGACGACCGCGTACCGCTCATCGTCCGCGGCCCTCCCCCACAGCGCCGCGTCCTGGGACAGCCGCTCCACCCGCACCGGCCCGGCGACCGTCCCGAGCAGCTCCCGCAGCCGGCCCGCGTCGACACCGACCGGCGTCACCGTCCCCCAGACTCCCTCGACCAGCACCAGCCGCCCTCCCGGCCGCAGCAGCGCCCGCCAGTGCCGCAGCGCCCCGCTCTGATCCGGCAGCGTCCACAGCACATGCCGTACGAGCACGACGTCGAAACGCTCCCGTTCCACCGGCGGTTCCGCCGCGTCACCGACCAGGAACACGGCGTCACGTCCGGCGAGCTTCGCGCGGGCGAGGTCCACCATGGCCGGGGAGAGGTCGACGCCGGTGACGCGATGTCCCTGCTCGGCCGCGAGGAGCGACAGACTGCCCGTGCCGCAGCCGAGGTCGAGGACGTCGCAGGGCGCGCCGGGCAGCCAGGAGCGCAGCCGTCGCGCCCAGGCGTCCCGCACCACGGGGTCGCGCAGCCCGTGGTCCGGCTCGTCGTCGAAGGTCGCGGCCCGCTCGTCCCAGTCGGTCATGCCACACAGGGTGACAGCCACGACTGACAACCGAATCGTGACGGCCATCACAGACATATCGGCAGAGATAAGGAACTCTCCCCGAAATGGTCTACCTCCGTGAGAACACGGAACTCGGTAGGCACTGAAGGAGGCAGCCATGCGCCGCATCACAGTGCACAAGCCCCCGCGGAAGACGGACTCCCGAAGACTCCGTGAGGAGACCGACGAGCCCACCTGCGAACGCCGGCCCGAGGTGCGCAAGGACATCGCCCGCACCTGGTGGCCGGCCGACTGATCCGGCCCTGCCGCACCTACCTCAGCGCAGTCTCAGCGGTCCCTTAAAGGGACCATAAGGATCTCCTCCACCCGCCTTCAGCAGGCGATTTCGCGCTCTCCTCGGGCTAGCTTCGAAGCGCCCCCACGGGACCCCCGTCGGGACCGGTCCCGGGATCCACCCGAGTGAGCGCTGCGAGGAGTTCCCCCATGCCCGCACGCCGCAAGGCCGCCGCGGACGGCCGGCCGAAGGCCGCGCCCGCCGGGGCCACGGGGACCGGCGGGGCCGGCGGGAACCTCGCCGAGACCGGCGGCGACAGCGGCACCCCGTACATCGCCGTCGGCGGCGCGGCGGCGCTCGCGCCGGGGTCGGCGGCCCTGTTCGCCGCGGTCCGCCGGCAGGCGGTGAGCGGCGGCCGGTACGGCCGCTGACGAAATACTCCGGGGCCTGACCGGCGGCTCAGGTCGGCCAGGCCCCGGCGCCGCGGCACGGGCGTCAGCTGAAGACCGACGCGCAGGTCGTCGGCTTGGCCCGCGCCGGATCGAGGGCGTTGGCCACCTCGTGGAAGGCGATCCGGTCGAACAGCCCGATCGCCAGATGCTCGGAGAGATCGACCGCGCACAGGTCCTGGAGCAGCACGTTGCGTACGTCCGGCCCCTCCAGGAACTGACTGCGGTACGGCGTGACCACCTGGTCGTACTTGGTGGTGATGACCGTGTAGCGCACACCGGGCACGGTGTCGCCGCCCGCGTTGAGTTTGGCGAGGAAGGCCGAGCCGGGGATCTGGTCGGCGAGGGCGGGGGTGGCGGCCGAGAGCAGGTCCTCGGCGCCGGGGAAGTACGGCAGCAGGTGGGTGAGTCCGCTCAGCGTCGCGCCGTGGTTGGAGGGCGCGAGGCCGATGAGGGCGTTCACCTCGGCCGCTCCGCCGAGGAACTTGAGGTAGTGGCGGGGCATCATGCCGCCCTGCGAGTGCCCGACGAGGTCGGCCTCGGCGGCGCCGGTCGAGGCGAGCACCTTGTCCACGAACGCGTCGAGCTGTCCGGCCGACTTGTCGATGGGGCCGAGGCCGTGGAAGAAGGGGACGCCGGGCAGTTGGCCGTAGTCGAGGGAGAAGACGCAGTAGCCGCGCTTCGTCAGGTACGGGGCGAGTCCCAGCCAGTTGTCGACGGAGTTGCCGAACGTGCCGTGGACCAGGACGACGGGGCGGGGGTGGGCGGCGGAGGGCTTGCAGGAGTAGTCGTTCCAGCCACTGCTGGTGGCGGCTTGGGCACCGGCGGCGGGAAGGGTGGCGACCGCGGCGGTCAGCAGCAGCGCGAGAACGGGTCTGATCACTTTTTTCCAGGGCAGCACCGGGTGATCTCCTTGCGGCTCAAGGGAGTTGCGATGTCCATACGCCCTGTGATCCGGATCACGAGGATGCTGTTCACTCGTCAAGTTACGGGCGAGTAGTTCAAGGGGGAAGTTACGCGTCAGTAAAAACTTCCAGTGATAACCGGTCGTCTTCTCGGTGACCGCGGGACGCGGTGGATCACCCCGCCCGCCGGCCTTCGTCAGCCGGCTCCGCCCCTCATCACCCCGTCCCGGGCCGACCGGACCGCAGAAGCCCTACGCCGCCAGCGACCCCCATGTCACCGCCCGCGGACCGAACCTGGCCCGCGCGCGGTCCGCGACCTCCTCGATCCGGCGGACCTTCTCGTCCACGGGGTCGAAGGTCAGCTGGTGGGAGGAGAGTCCGGCGGACGTGAGCCCCTCCGCGCGCAGGGCGATCGCGCGGACCCGGGCGCGCTGGAGGCCGAGCGCCTCGTACATCCCGTAGGCCGCGCGCGCCAGCTCCGGCGAGTGCGCGGTGGGTTCCTGAAGGGTGCGGTTGCGGGTGGTCGAGTCGGGGGTCCTCCCGCGCGAACCTGTTCGAGCGGGAGGAAGGCCGGCGTAGCGGACGCTGAGGGTCAGGGTGCGGCAGACCTTCCCCACGGCGCGCAGCCGGGTGCCCAGTTCCTCGGTGGCCGACAGCAGCGCGCGGCGGTGCCGCCCGGGATCCAGTTCGTCGCGCGGGAAGGACCGTTCGGCAGCCAGGGAGCGGGAGACACCGTTCGGCACGACCTGGCCGCGGTCGATACCGGCGGCCTTCTCACGCAGTTCCCGGCCCGCCTTCGCGCCGATCAGCCGCTGGAGCGTGGACGGCGGCGCGCCGGCGACCCGGCCGAGGGTGTCGAGGCCGTACTCGCACAGCGTGCGGGCGGTCGCTGTCCCGACGCCGGGCAGTACGGCGACGGGCTTGTCGGCGAGGAACTCCGCGAGGGCGTCGGGCTCCTCGGGCACACCGCAGGTCACCCCGGGCCGGGCGTACCGCAGCGCCACGCGGGCGAGCATCGGTCCGGGCCCGGCGCCGATCGCGCAGTCGACCCCGTGACGGGCGAGCGCCCGCACCCGGATCACCGACGCCAGCTCCACGGCGCCGCGCCCGAAGTACCGTTCGGCGCCCCGCAGATCGGCCAGCGCCCCGTCCGGCGGCAACGCCTCGACGACCGGTGTGAACTCCTCCAGCAGTCCCAGCAACCCGGGCAGGGCCGCCTCGTGCGCCGACGGCAGCTGGAAACGTACGCAGAGGATGGTCATCCCGCACTCCCCGGACTCCGGTGCCACAACTTCCTTCCCACCGCGGGCCCCTCGCCCGCGGGGCGCAGATCGGCCCAGGGGTGCATCTCGTACCCCGTGGACATGCGGATCTTCCGGTCCCCCGCGCCCTTCCGGTGCTCCGTCTCCGTCTCCGCCTCTCCCTCCCGCTCTCCCTCCCCCTCCGCCCCGGCCCTCCGCCGGCCCCCGCCGTCTCCATTTCCGTTTCCGTTTCCGTCTCCGTCTCCGTCTCCGTCTCCGTTTCCGTTTCCGTTTCCGCCGGACGTGTTCGCGAGCCGGGCCGCGACACCCTCCAGCCCCTCCTCCCGGCGCGCCTCCTGCAGTTCGGCCAGGTTCCAGGCGGCGGCCCCCACCACGCTGACGCTGCGCGGGCCGCGCCGCTGCACCACACCGCGCACCAGCAGCAGCCAGGAGTGGAAGACGGTGTACGCGCAGGCGTCGTGCGAGTCGTCGAAGAAGGCGAGGTCGACCAGGCCCGTCCCGTCGTCCAGCGTGGTGAAGACGACCCGCTTGCCGGACCGGATCGGCGGCGTCTGCGTGGCCGCCTTGGCACCGGCGACCAGCACCGTCTCACCGTGCCGGGCATCGCGCAGCCGTCGCGCCGACATCACGCCCAGCTCGTCGAGGAACTCGCGGTGGTCGTCCATCAGGTTGCGCGAGGCGTCCATGGACAGCACCCCCAGTTCGGCGCTGAGCCGCTCCGTCGCGGACAGGTCGGGCAGCCCGGCCGGCGCGGTCCGCCGCCCGCCGGGCAGCGGGAGCTGGGCCCCGCCCCCGCCACGGCTCCGGGCGGCCCGGTGCAGCTCGGCCAGATGCAGTTGCAGGTCACGGCGGTTGGCGCCGAACGAGTCCAGGGCACCGACCTGGGCCAGCCGCTGCGCCAGCGGCCGGCTGGGCCGCGCCCGCTCCCAGAAGTCCACGAGGGAGGCGTACGGCTGCCCGTCCGCGACCCGCGCCGCCTCGGCCTCGCTGATGCCGTGCACGTCGGAGAGGGCCAGCCGGAGTCCCCACCCCTTTGATTCAGACACCAGTTCGATCCTGTGTGCGACCCCGGACTTGTTCACGTCCAACGGCAGGATCGGCACCCCCCGCCGCCGCGCGTCCGCCAGCAGCAGCCGCTTGGGATACATCCCGGGGTCGTGCGTGAGCAGCCCCGCGTAGAAGGCGGCGGGGTGATGCGCCTTCAGCCACGCCGACTGGTAGGTCGGCACGGCGAAGGCGACCGCGTGCGCCTTGCAGAAGCCGTACGAGCCGAACGCCTCGACGATCTCCCAGGTCCGCCGGATCGTCTCCGGGTCGTATCCGCGCACCGTCGCGTGCTGGGCGAACCACACCTTGATCCGCCCCTGCGACTCCGGGTCGGACAGCCCGCGCCGCGCCCGGTCCGCCTCGTCGCGCCCGCAGCCGGTCATGATGTCGACGATATGGATGATCTGCTCGTGGAAGACGACGACCCCGTACGTCTCCTTCAGCGGCCCCTCCAGATCGGGGTGCGGGTAACGGACCGGCGCCCGCCCGTGCCGCGCCTCGATGAACGGCCGCACCATGTCTGCGGCGACCGGGCCGGGCCGGAAGAGCGAGATGTCGACGACCAGATCGTGGAAGGTGGCCGGCTGCAGCCGCCCGACCAGATCCCGCTGCCCCGGCGACTCGATCTGGAAGCAGCCCAGCGTCTCGGCGGTGCGGATCAGGCCGTACGTCGCCGGATCGCCGTCGCGGACCGCGTCGAGGTCGATCCGCTCCCCCGTCGCCCGCCGCACCTCGGCGACCGCGTGGGCCATCGCCGACTGCATCCGCACCCCGAGCACGTCGAGCTTGAGCAGCCCGAGCTTTTCGACGTCGTCCTTGTCGAACTGCGACATGGGCAGCCCCTCGCCGCTGGTCGGCATGACCGGCGTACGGGAGAGCAGGGAGGCGTCGGACAGGAGCACCCCGCACGGGTGCATCGCGACCCCGCGCGGGAGGGCGTCCAGGGCCTCGACCAGCTCCCACAGCCTCCCGTGGCGCTCCTTCTCCCCCGCCAGCCGTTTGAGCTCGGGCAGCTCGTCGAGGGCGGCACGGGCGTCCCGCGCGCGGATGTGCGGGAAGGACTTGGCGATGCGGTCGATGTCGGCGGGATCCATGGACAGGGCCGCGCCCACGTCACGGACGGCGTGGCGGACGCGGTACGTCTCCGGCATCGCGACCGTCGCGACCCGCTCGGTGCCGAACCGGTCGATGATCGCCCGGTAGACCTCGATCCGGCGCGCGGACTCCACGTCGATGTCGATGTCGGGCAGCACCAGGCGCCGCTTGGACAGGAAGCGCTCCATCAGCAGCCCGTGCTCGACCGGGTCGGCATGGGCGATGCCGAGCAGATGGTTGACGAGGGAGCCCGCGCCGGAGCCGCGCGCGGCGACGCGGATGCCCATGTCCTTCACGTCGTCGACGACCTGGGCGACGGTCAGGAAGTAGGAGGCGAAGCCGTGGTGGGCGATGATGTCCAGCTCGTCGTGCATCCGCTCCCAGTAGGCGCGCCGGCCTGCGTAGCCGCGCCGCACCATTCCCGCCGCCGCCCGGGAGGCGAGCACGCGCTGGGCGCTGCGCCGGCCCGCACCGACCAGATGCGGCTCCGGGAAGTGGACGGTGCCGATGCCGAGGTCGTCCTCGGGGTCGACCAGGCACTCGGCGGCGGTCGCCCGCGTCTGCTCCAGCAGCCGGTGGGCGGTGTCCCGCCGGAAGCCCGCGGCCTCGACGACCCGCTCCGCCACTCCGAGCATGGCGTCCGCGTCCTTCAGCCAGGCCTCGCCGGAGTCCAGCTCCTTGGCCGGGTCGATCGGCACCAGACGCCGGGCGGCGTCCAGGACGTCGGCGACCGGACCCATACCGGGGTCGGCGTACCGGACGGCGTTGCTGAGCACGGGCCGGACCCGCTGTTCGGCGGCGAAGCCGACGGTACGGGCGGCCAGGCGCAGGGAACCGGGGCCGGTGCCCTCGCGGCCGTGCCAGACGGCCTCCAGGCGCAGGGCGTCGCCGTAGACCTCCCGCCAGGGGACCAGGAGCCTCGCGGCGCGGTCCGGGCGGCCCGCGGCGAGGGCGCGGCCGACGTCGGAGTCGGGGCCGAGCAGGACGGTGAGGCCGTCGGCGTGGTTGGCGGCCCAGGGCAGCAGGGGCGTGCCCTCGCCCCGCTGCGCCGCAGTGACGATTCTGCACAGGTCGGCCCAGCCGTGGGCGCCGTCCCGGGCGAGGAAGGTGACGCGCGGTGTCGACTCGTCGATGAAGGCACCGCCGCGTACGGGGGCGCGGCGCCGCCGGTCCTGCCGTACGCGCGCGGGCTCGGGTTCGGGTTCCGCCACCGCCAGCTCCACCCCGAACAGCGGACGGACGCCCGCCTTCGCGCAGGCCTTGGCGAAGCGGACGGAGCCGGCGAGCGTGTCGCGGTCGGTGAGCGCGAGGGCGTCCATGCCCCGCTCGGAGGCGCGCTCGGCCAGCCGCTCCGGATGGGACGCGCCGTACCGCAGGGAGAACCCGGAGACGGTGTGCAGATGCGTGAAACCCGGCACACGCACCTCCCGCACTCGTGAGCCCGAACCGGCTCTCGAACATCAGTTCCCAACTCTCCCACCCCCACCATAGACCAATTTCCGAACATCTGTGCGACATCCGTTCGAGCCTGTCCCACCTGCGGAAACGCGCTCCGGCGAACGGTGGGGACATGACAGGGGCCGGAAGCCGTCGGACCCGCCCGCCGGCCTGGGGAGGAGCCGCTGCGGCACCGGCCCGAGCGGAGAATCGCGACGGACCACACGCCGGCAAGGGGCGCGGGGAACTGCGCGACAAGCCCACGGCGGCCCGCGGAATCCCGGACGAGACACCACCCACGGCGAACGCACCGCGCCCCGCACATGCGGAAGCCCCGCCCCTCGCGCGCGGGACGGGACTTCACACAAGCACGAGCCGTGCGGAAGGATCAGCCGATCTGCGTACCGGTCGCCGACAGCGCCTCGGTCACCGGCTGGAAGAACGTCTCGCCGCCGGAGGTGCAGTCACCGCTGCCGCCGGAGGTGAGGCCGACCGCCTTGTCGCCCGAGAAGAGCGCGCCGCCGCTGTCGCCGGGCTCGGCGCAGACGTCGGTCTGGATCAGGCCGTTGACGATGTCGCCGTTGCCGTAGTTCACGGTGGCGTCCAGGCCGGTCACCGCGCCGGAGTGCACCTGCGTGGTCGAGCCGCTGCGGGTGACCTGCATACCGACGGTCGCCTCGGCCGCGCCGGAGATCTGCTGCGTCGAGCCGTCGTAGAGGTTGACCTCGCTCGGGTGGTCGACCTCGGCGGTGTACTTCACCAGACCGTAGTCGTTGTCCGGGAAGCTGGAGTCCGCGTTCTCGCCGATGACCGTGCCGGCCGAGTCGGACCAGGTGGTGATGGACTCGGTGCAGTGCCCGGCGGTCAGGAAGTGCGGCTCGCCGCCCTTGACCACGTTGAAGCCGAGCGAGCAGCGGCCGCTGCCGTCGGTGATCGCGTCACCACCGGCGATGAAGGGCTTGTACTCCCCCTTGGTCCGCCGGAGTTCGGCCGTGCCGCCGAGCTCCTCGACGACCTGGCTCAGCTTCTTCCACTCCGCCGCGGAGACGGTGCGGTCGGCGGTGACCACGACCTTGTTGGTGGTCGGGTCGGTCACCCAGGCGGTGCCGGGAACGGTCGCGTCCTGCTTGAGGGTGGTCCGCGCGCTCTTCAGCTCGGCGAGGGAGTTCTCGACGATTCTGGCCTGGGCGCCGGCCTCCTCGACCAGCTGGGCGGCGGTCTCGTCGAGCACGTTCACCACGAGGCTCTTCGCCTCGGCGTCGTAGTACGTCCCCGCGGCGTCGGTGCCGAGGTCCTGACCGAGCGTCGAGGCGAGCTTTCCGGCCGCGAGGGCCGACAGCGTCCTGACCTCCGGGGCGTCCGGGGTCTCGCTGGCGTTCGCACTCTGGAAGGTCACTCCCGCGGCAACCAGTGCGGCGATGCCCGCACCTGCCACGGCGGCCCGCCGCTTGGGTATGCGTCGGTGCTTCAACTCACGTCCTCCTGTGGGGGGTTGATCCGACGAGGCTGTGGGGGCTGCGACGGATCAGAAGGTCTGTGGACTGGGCGACCACTATTCCTAGACCCACAGGGAGCACACAAGGTCGACTTCAGGACGCGCGTACGGCAATTGACGTACGCTCCCCACCCCTTGCCCCACCTTGACCGTTCACGGTCAGCGCAGGATTTTTCGCACTGCAAACACTACGTGCGAGTAACCTGTATGCGGTCCGTGAGGTCTACTCCTGTCTTGAATTCGCCCCTCGGACCGGATCCGGTCGGGCCCCGGACAGACATGAGCCCCCGTACGCGAGGTCGCGTACGGGGGCTCACTCGATGGTCGGCCGACCAATGCCCCTAAGGGGCGCGGGGACTTGCGCGACGGGCCACGGACGACGCGCGGCCGCCCGCGCCCGTCATCGGCGGGGCGCTCAGTACACGCTCACGCCGTAGGCGCTCAGCGCCTCCGTGACGGGCTGGAAGAACGTCGTACCGCCGGAGGAGCAGTTGCCGCTGCCGCCGGAGGTCAGACCGTACGCGGTGCCGTTGCTGCCGTAGAGCGGGCCGCCGGAGTCGCCGGGCTCGGCGCAGACCGTGGTCTGGATGAGGCCCGAGACGATGTCGCCGCCGCCGTAGTTCACGGTCGCGTTGAGCGCGGTGACCCGGCCGCTGTGCGTACCCGTGGTGGAGCCGTCACGGATGACGGTGGTGCCCACGCTCGGGGTCGCCGCACGGGTGATGTCGACGCCGTTGGCGGTGCCCGGCCGGCTCACGGAACCGGTGTACTGCACGATGCCGTAGTCGTTGCCGGGGAAGCTGGAGCCGGCGGTCGAGCCGATGACCGTGGTGCGGCCGGAGTTGGAGTACCAGGTACCCGCGCCGTCGGTGCAGTGACCGGCGGTCAGGAAGTACTCGGCGCCGCTGGAGGAGCGGACGTTGAAGCCGAGGGAGCAGCGCCAGCTACTCGCATAGATGGCGTCGCCGCCCTGGATGAGCTTGCTGAACGTACCCGGGGTGCGCTTGATCGTCAGCGCGCCGGCGTCGCCGCCGGCCTGCCGCTCGATCTCGGCTATCTCGGCCTGCGACACCGTGCTGTCGACGGTGACGATCACCCGGTTGGTCTTGCTGTCGACGGCCCAGGCGGTGCCCGGGACGTCCGCCTCCAGCACGGAGCCGCTGACGCCCTTGAGCTCGGCGGCGCTGAAGGTGGTGGGCGTGTCCGACGCGTTCGCGCTGGGGACCGTGAACGCGGCTGCGGCCACGAGGCCGGCGGAAACGGCGATCAGCCGGGTCCGTCTCGCGGTTCCGCTGCGGGGGGTCGTGCGCTTGATCCTCACTTTTCGTTCCTCCACATGGGAAGTAGGGGGCCCGCGTGGGGTCGGGGCCCGGTGAGGCGCAGCCAGCGGCATCGGCGTCCGGATTCCGAACCCGTCGTGCCCCTGACAAGCGCTGTGGGGGAGTATTCGGCCGCGCGGCCGACGGGCGCAAGGGCGCCTTTCGGCCGTCAACAATTGAACGATGGATCAGGACCGGGCCGCCGTCCCCCGCCGGAAACCACCGGATCACGCAGCTGAGGCGGCCGGTGAAGGCGCGGGGGGCAGCAGCACGCGAGGGAAGCCGGTCGCCGTGCACCGACCGGCGCGGGGGCGCGCCCGGCCGCCGGATCCGGACGCGGCAGCCGGCCTTCTCCCCCGCCGCCGACGCCGCGGGCCATCACCCACGACGTGAAGTCACCGGCCTCCCGGGCCCCTTCACGGAGGAGCGGGGCGACCGCACCTCGTTCGTCGAACGCCCCCGGACCGCGGCCGTCGGCCGCCCAGGAACCGGGGATGTCCGGAAGTCGCCCCTCCGGATGCTCACCGCTCTTCCGAATGCCGTAGCCACTCCAGACGGCCGCCGCGACTCCGGACAGCCGCCCCCGACTCCGGACACCCGCCACCACTCCGGACACCCGCCCCCGACTTCGGACACCCGCCGCCACTCCGGACAGCCGCCCCCGACTTCGGACACCCGCCGCCACTCCAGACAGCCGTCGCAACTCCGGACGGCCGTCGCAACTCCGGACGGCCGTCGCAACTCCGGACAGCCTTCGGGCCGGAGGCCGTGCGCTCCCGTGGTGGCCGTACACACCGACGGGTGGCCGTACGCGCCGACGGACGGCCGTACCCGCCGACCGGGCCGGTGGGCCCGGACACCGTTTCCGGGGTCAGCAGTTGCAGTCGCAGCCGCAGCCGTCGCAGCACTTCCCGCAGCCGTTGCAGCAGTCGCAGCACTCACAGCAGTCGGAGCAGTCGTCACACCGATTGCAGAAGCCCTCCTTGGGCTCCCGCGTCCACGGGTCCTCGTACTCGCCGCAGCACATCTGGCACGTACACGCGAGGCCCGCCCAGACGAGGCATCCCGCGAGCAGCCCTCGCCGGTCGCGGCGCGGCGGCCCGGGCGGCAACGGAGCGCCGGGCCCGCCGGGCGGACCGTAGGGATTACCCGGCGGCGGACCGTAGGGACCGGCCAGTTCGGGCCCGTGCCCGCACGAGGCGGTGCCGAAGGCGCGGTCGACCGAGGCGGGCAGTTCGTGCACGAGCAGCCGGTGCGCCAGCCGCCCGTCGGAGAACTCGACCTCGCGCAGCGCGAGCCGGATACCGTGCACGGCGTCACCGGCGAGCCGGCGGGCCTCGGTGAGCGAGGTGCCCGTCGCGGCGAGCGGGTTCCAGGCACCCGACGCGGCGTCAGTTTCCCGGTCCTCCACGGCGTCCAGCAGATGCGCCAGCCGCCCGAAGAGCCGCCCGGCCTCCGCGAGCGGCTCGGCGTTGCCCGGACGCCCGGCCAGAACGGCGGTGTGCGCGAAGGCGGCGGCCGTAGCGGTCTCCGTCGGTTCGGTGACCGCCAGGATCGGCGTCCCGAGTCCGGCGAGCGCCTCGATGCCGGCCTGCCTGTCCACGGCGTCGACCAGCACCGCGGTGTCGAAGCCGACTCCGGCCCCGCCCCGGGCCCCGGCACGCCCCCACCGGTCCGCGACCCGGCGCGCGGCGAGCGCCACGGGCGCCCGGGCCAGCAGCCCGTCCCCGTCGGCCACGTGGTCACGCACCTTGGCCGAGGCGAGCACCAGCGAGACGGCGGCCGCCAGCCGAGCCCCCTCGCCCTGGGCGACGGACGCGCTCCGCATCCCGCGCAACGGGCACGGCCCGGCCGTACGCCGCAGCTTCCCGCCGTCCGGCGCGAGCGCCTGAGCCTCCGTCAGAACGGAGACCAGCAACCCGTCGTAATTGGTCACCACGCGTGCGAACTGCCCGTGGTCGCTGCGCAGCGCGAGACACAGTCCGCACAAATGCGCCATCCACTCGGTCTTGAGCCGCTCTCCCAGCCGGTGCCGGCACGGTCTGACGATTCCGAACATGGTGATCCCCCGTGGTACGCGCGATGTTGAGCGGCGGCATCGTATCGAGATCGAGCACTTCTTCGTATCGGCCGATTTTCACATCGGTTCGATCGCTCCGGTTCACCCGTACGCCCCGGCGCTCACCCGTACGCCGGTAAGAATCATATTTCACTCACAGTCAGCAGCTGTGTATGGCAACACCCTTGGGGTATCCGGGCTCTCGACGGATCCGCCGTGCACCAGTACCGTCACAAACCCCCCGTGCGGCGTCTATCCACTTGGCGCGCCGTCCGCATCATGGATGACGATAGGGATGCGGAAAGCGAGAAGGATTGCTGTGAGAGGAGGCGTCCATGGGATCGGTGCGCAAGGCGAGTGCGTGGCTCGGCCTCGTCGACGACAACGATGACGAGCGGTACTACGACGACGAGTACCCCGAGGGGACCGAGTCCGGCGACGCCTGGGTCACGGACCCGCGGGTGAAGGTGGCCGCGGACACGGCCGAGCAGAAGGAGCGCCGGATCGCGACGGTGACCCCGGACGGCTTCCGGGACGCCCGTGCCATCGGCGAGCTGTTCCGGGACGGCGTGCCGGTCATCATGAACCTGACGGCGATGGAAGCCGCCGACGCCAAGCGCGTGGTGGACTTCGCGGCCGGCCTGATCTTCGGGCTGCGTGGATCGATCGACCGCGTGTCCAACCGCGTGTTCCTGCTGACCCCCTCCGACACGGAGATCGTCAACGGGGACCCCTCCGCCCACCGGACGGACGGGTTCTTCAACCAGAGCTGAGGCAGGGCCGCTCACCGGAGCCGCCCCGACGGGGGCTAGCGGAAGGCATCCAGTCCGGTGAGCGCCTTGCCCAGTACGAGCTGGTGCATCTCGACGGTGCCCTCGTAGGTGAGCACCGACTCCAGATTGGTCGCGTGCCGCATCACCGGGTACTCCAGGGAGATCCCGTTGGCACCGAGGATCGTCCGGGCCGTCCGGCAGATCTCGATGGCCTCCCGCACGTTGTTGAGCTTGCCGAAGCTGACCTGCTCCGGCCGCAGCCGCCCCGCGTCCATCCGCCGCCCCAGATGATGGGCGAGCAGAATCCCCTTGTGCAGCTCGACCGCCATGTCGGCGAGCTTGGCCTGGGTGAGCTGGAACCCGCCGATGGGCCGCCCGAACTGCTCCCTCGTCTTCGCGTACGCGACGGCGGCCTCGAAACTGGCCCGCGCCGCGCCCATCGCTCCCCAGACGATGCCGTAGCGCGCGTGGGACAGACAGCTGAGCGGTCCCCGCAGTCCGGACACCTCCGGCAGTACGGCATCCGCGGGCAACCGCACGTCGTCGAGGACCAGTTCGCTCGTCACGCTCGCCCGCAGCGACCACTTGTGCTTGATCTCGGGCGCCGAGAAGCCGGGGGCGTCCGTGGGCACCACGAACCCGCGGATCCCGTCGTCGGTCTGCGCCCACACCACGGCCACCCCGGCGACGGACCCGTTGGTGATCCACATCTTGCGCCCGTCGAGCACCCAGTCGCCGCCGTCGCGCTTGGCGTACGTGCGCATGGACGCCGGGTCGGACCCGTGGTCGGGCTCGGTCAGCCCGAAGCACCCGATGACGTCACCGGAGGCCATGTCCGGCAGCCAGCGCTGCTTCTGCTCCTCGGAGCCGAACCGGTGGAGGGCGTACATGGCGAGCGAGCCCTGCACCGACACCAGCGACCGGATCCCGGAGTCGGCGGCCTCCAGCTCCAGACAGGCGAGGCCGTACTGCACCGCGCTGGCGCCCGCGCACCCGTACCCGCTGAGCGACATGCCGAGGGCGCCGATCCCGCCGAGCTCCTTGGCCAGTTCCCTGATCCCGGGCAGCTCGCCCGCCTCGTACCACTCGGCGACGAAGGGCAGCACACGATCCGCGGCCCAGTGGCGCACGGTGTCCCGGACGGCCAGGTCCTCGGGCTCCAGCAGATCGTCGATCCCGAGCGGGTCCGACGGGTCGAAGGCGGGCGGTTTCGGGGACACGGGCATCCTCCGGGCAGCTCAAACTAGCAGCGCTAGTCACGGACTGGGGGTGACGTTACGACGCGGGGAGTCCCGGAGCAACCACCCGCGGGCCGCCGCCGGCGATGATCCGCGCGGGCGACGTCCCTCCCTCAGCGGACCCGCACAGGGGGAGCATGGGCGGGGGCCCCGATGTCGGCACGGGGCGACGGCACATCGACGGCGACATCGGCCTCGCAGTGCATCACCCGGGGCAACCGCAGCGCCATCACGGCCCCGAGGAACAGCAACCCCGCGCTCACCAGCAGCGTCACATGCAGTCCGTGCACGAAGCTCTCGCGGGCCGCCCGCCGCAGCGCCAGTCCGGCCGAGCCGCCGAGCTCCTCGGCGACGTCGTACGCCTCGCCCAGGGAACGCCCCGCCGCGGCCGACGCCGTCGCCGGAACGCCGGGCACGGAGGACAACCCGGGCGTGTAGGCCGCGTTCATCACCGTACCGAGCAGCGCGATCCCGATTCCCGCCCCCAGTTGGTACGACGTCTCCCCTATCGCCGCCGCACCGCCCGCCTGCTCCGCGGGGGCCTCGCTCAGCATGGACTCGTACGCCCCGAACAGCGTCGTCTCCAGCCCGAATCCCAGCAGCACGAAGCCGGCCAGCAGCAGCGGGGGCCGGTCCTCGTGCCCCATCGCGGTCAGCAGCACGACCGCCGCCGCGGTCAGGCAGAACCCGGCGCAGACCATCAGCCGCGGCCCGAACCGCCGCAGCATCCGCGCCCCGAAGAGTCCCGCCGCCATCGCCGCCACGGTCAGCGGCAGCAGCCTCAGCCCCGTCTCCAGCGGCGACAGCCCGAGCACGAGCTGCAGATACTGAGCGGCGATCAGCTCCAGCCCCACCAGGGCGAGCATCGCCAGCACGATGCACCCGACCGACGTGCTGAACGCCGGCCGCGCGAACATCCGCAGGTCCACCAGCGGATGCTTGCGGCGCCGCTGTCGCCGTACGAACAGCACGAGAAGCGCCGCGCCCACGAGCAGCGGCACCACGGTGAGCAGGCCGGCGGCCGGCTCCTGGCCACCCAGCCGCTTGACGCCGAACACCACGCCGAACAGACCGGCCGCCGCCATCAGCGCGCCGCCCACGTCCCAGGGCCCGTCGCCGCTGCCCGTCGACTCGGGCAGCAGAAGCCGTCCCACCGGCAGGCTGACCAGCATCAGCGGGATGTTGACGAGGAAGACCGACCCCCACCAGAAGTGCTCCAGGAGAAAGCCGCCGAGCAGCGGCCCGACCGCCGCGCCGACGGCGGCCACCGCGCTCCAGATACCGATGGCGAGCGCCCGTTCGCGCCGCCCGGGGAAGACCTGCCGCAGGATCGACAGCGTGGCGGGCATGATCATCGCGCCGCCGACGCCGAGCAGCGCCCGGGCGAGGATCAGCAGTTGCGGGTCCTGGGCGACGGCCGCCATCGCGGAGGCGACACCGAACAGGGCGTATCCGAGCAGCAGGATCCGTCTGCGGCCCACCCGGTCCCCGAGGGTGCCGAAGAGGATCAGCAGCGAGGCGCAGACCAGCGGGTAGGTGTCGACGATCCAGAGCAGCTCTGTCGCGCTGGGCCGGAGGTCCTCGGTGACGGCGGGCACCGCGACGTGCAGCACGGTCGCGTCGACCGCGACCAGCAGCAGACTGGTGCAGAGGACCACGAGGACGACCCAGCGGTTGGCACCGGCCCCGGCCGCCCGACGGCGCAGCCCGACGGCAGCCGTGGTCGTCCCGGACATGTACGTACCTCCCAGATGTTTCCTCGCGCTCGGCGGGCTCACGGGGGCGGGGGACCTCCCGCGACTCGGCCGGAGAGGAGCGGTGGTCTCCGGCCCGCGCAACGAAGGGCGAGTGAAGCGTCAGCGTACGCGAGTTCCCGCCCAGGTCGGGTGGCGGACCTCTCATACATCTGGCGTAACGATGTGGCGTGCGCCACTGCCCTTCCCCTCCAGCACGCGAGGGCCGTCGGACCGGTTGCGGGCGCCGTCGATAATCGGGCCCGTGACCGATCTCGAGACACGCGTGGCACCCCGGAGACTCATGGGAGCGGGCCCGGCCCTGCTCGGGTACGCGGCCGTCCGCGCCCTGGGCCTGCTGGTGCTCGCCGTCTGGAGTGCCGCGCGCGACAAGAGCGCGTTCACCCTGCTGACCGCCCGCTGGGACTCCCTCTGGTACACCCGGGTCGCCGAGCTGGGGTACGGCTACGAGGTGCGGCTGCCCAACGGCGACGTGCACTCCAACCTCGCCTTCTTCCCGCTGCTACCCTGGCTGGAGCGGCTGCTGCACGCGACGACCCCGCTGTCGTACGCCGGCGCCGGCTTCGTCGTCGGCCTGCTCGCCTCGCTCGCCGCGGCGTGGGGGATCTTCGCGGTGGCCGCCCATGTCCACGGGCGACGGGCGGGCGCCTACGCGGTGCTGCTGTGGGCGGTGCTGCCGGTCGGGATCGTGCAGTCGATGGCGTACAGCGAGTCGCTGTTCACCGCGCTCGCCGCCTGGTCGCTGTACGCGGTCCTCACCGGCCGCTGGCTCACCGCGGGCGGCCTGGCCCTGCTGGCGGGTCTGACCCGGCCGGTGGGTCTCGCGGTGGTGGCGGCGGTCTGGGCGGCCGGCATCGCCGCCTTCCTCCGGGAGCGGGCCGGCACTGCTCCATCCGCGCACCACCGGAGCACAGTTCACGAACCAGGCGCGCACCTCGACGCACACGCCCCCTCCCCTACCCGCCGACGGCCCCAGGACGGCGCACCGGCCTGGCGACGCGCCCTCGGCATGTTCCTCGCGCCCCTCGGCGCCGCCGGGTACGTCCTCTGGGTCGGCCACCGCACCGGCTCCGGACCGCTCGGCTATCTCGACGTCCAGGCGGGCTGGCGCAACGGCTTCGACGGCGGATACGCGTTCGCCCGCTTCGTCGCCGAGAAGTTCACGTCGTTCCCCTCGGCCCTGGCCGGCCTGGGGCTGGTCACCGGGGTGGCCCTGGTGATCGGGCTGTACGTCGTCTGCGTCCGCCAGCGCCAGCCGCTGCCGCTCCTGGTCTACGCGGGGGTCGTCACCGCCCTGGCCCTGTGCGCGTCGAGCTACTTCGGTTCGAAACCGCGCCTGCTCCTCCCGGCGTTCCCCCTGCTGCTGCCCCTCGCCCTCGCCCTGGCCCGGCGGCGCGGTGCCACCTCGGCAACGGTGGTCGGCGCCGTCGCGGTCGCCTCCGCGGTGTACGGCGCGTTCTGGCTGAACGGTTCCGGTCCGCCGTGAGCCGCCGCGGACGTTCGGTGAGCGCATGGCGAATTCCTTCGGATGTTCGGGTGAACGATTACACAAGCGGCCTAAAACAACCCCACTGGAATGATCAAAGGAAATGAAGGGAACGAGACCTGCGTATTGCCGGATTCCTTGGAGATAAACCCGTTCCTGAGGGCAATGACACATCACATCGTCATTACAACCCCGGTGATTCGTCGGGGATCAGAGCTCACTCGCTGTAACGTCGATTGGGTGCGTACCGAACCAAAGCTGACCCGGCTCGACCGGATCTTCGCCCGGCTGGACCGTGAACCCGAGCGGCCGGCCCTCGACGTGCCGCGCATGACGCGGCACCGGGTGGTGCTCTTCGGCGCGACGCTCGCCTTCTACCTCACGATCGTCCTGGCCGTGGTGACCACCTCGTGGCTGGTCCGGTTCGACTGGCAGGCGATGCTCTTCCGGCCGTACCAGCAGTGGTCCGAGATCCACGCGTTCCTCGACTACTGGGTGGTCCTCGGCCAGCGCGGCCCGACCGCCGTGATGGTCGCCGCCTGGCTGGGCTGGCGCTCCTGGCGGCAGCACACCGTACGGCCGCTGCTGGCCTTCGGTGCGGCGCTGCTGCTGCTGAACGTGACGGTCGGCGCCGTGAAGTACGGCCTGGGCCGCTCGGGCCCGCACTACGCGACCGAGGTCGGCTCCAACGAGATGTGGCACTGGTTCCAAGCCGGCAGTGACATATTTCCCTCGGGTCACACCGCGAACGCCGTGGTGACCTGGGGCATCCTCGCCTACCTCGCCACCTCGCCGCGGGCCCGGCGCTGGCTGTCCGCGCTGTCGGCCGTGCTCTCGCTCAGTGTCGGCCTGACCACCGTCTACCTCGGTACGCACTGGCTCAGCGATGTGCTGCTGGGCTGGGCCGCGGGTCTGCTGATCCTGCTGGGGCTGCCGTGGTTCGAGCCGCCGATCGCCCGCGCCGAGGCATGGCTGCTGGAGGTGCGCGGCCGCCTGCTCACGGGAGCGCGCCGGACGGCGCCGCAGCCCGCGCCCGTCCCCGCCGCGGCACCGGTCGCGGTCGGCCCGCTCACGGCCGCCGAGGAGGAGGCCCCGTCGCGCGAGACGGTCTCCCAGGCCACGGCCCACGCCCCCCGCGCGTCGCTCTTCCGGACGCCGGTCGCGCACACCACCCGCGCGGAGCGCACGCCGGTCAAGCCCGCGGGCAGCCGGCGTCCGCCGCATCCCGAGCGCGTCACACGCGGCTCGACACCGGCGGCACGCCCGCTCACCGGCGGCGCCACGGGCGTCTGACAGGCACGGACGACACGGGGTGAGGGCCCCGGTCCCCCGCTCGGGGGACCGGGGCCCTCACCCCGTTCGCGGTCGTCCTGGTCAGCCCTTCCAGGCCCGTGCCACGCTGCCGTCCCTCACCTCGAAGTTCAGCCGGCCCACCCGGTACTCCATGGTGATGATCGCCCCGGGCGGCAGCGAGCGCACCGAGGTCCAGCCGTGCCCACGCGCGCGCTGCTCCGCGTCGGCCTGGGCGAGGCCGACGTAGGTCTCGGGGTCGTCATCGGGTTCGGATGTCGAGAACGGTGCCATGCCGTCACGCTAGGCGCTGCGCGGCGGGCGGGGAAGTGGAAGTGCGAGCCGTGCACCGTCCGTCACTGATCCCCCTCCGGTCACACTTCTGTCACAGCCTCACGACATGCGTTTCCGTACGCCTTCCTCACACGGACGGGCGGTTCCGTACGCCTTACGCACGTATTCGAACGCAATTCCCGCGTGTCGGCACGGCACTCCGAATTGTCGGCGGAAAGCTCGCGGATGACTGCCCCCTGACGGTCCGGCGAGCGCCTTTTCATTCCGGTTCGGTCCCGGTCCGCGAGACGACGGAACGACACAGGAAACACACGCATTCCGCACAGGATCCCCGCGGCGCGGACCCGGCCGGCCCGGGACGCGAAGGGGCGAAGGGGCGAAGGGGCGAAGGGGCGAAGGGGCGAGCACAGCATGCGGACGCAGACCGTACCGGCGACAGAAGGCCCCCGACCGGCCCGGCGACCCGGCCGGGTGGTCGTCGACTGGCTGACCACCACCGACCACAAGAAGATCGGTCACCTCTACCTGATCACGTCGTTCGCGTTCTTCCTGGTCGCCGGGGCGATGGCGCTGGTGATGCGCGCCGAGCTGGCCCGGCCGGGACTGCAGATCGTGAGCAACGACGAGTTCAACCAGCTCTTCACGATGCACGGCACGATCATGCTCCTGCTGTTCGCGACGCCGAGCTTCGCGGGCTTCGCCAACGAGCTGATGCCGCTGCAGATCGGCGCGCCCGACGTGGCGTTCCCCCGGCTGAACATGCTCTCGTACTGGCTGTTCCTGTTCGGTGGGCTGATCGTGCTGGGCTCGCTGCTCGTGCCCGGCGGACCGGCCTCCTTCGGCTGGTTCGCCTACGCGCCGCTCAACAGCCTGGAACGCTCACCCGGCGTCGGGGCCGACCTGTGGATCATGGGGCTGGCGCTGTCCGGGTTCGGCACGATCCTCGGCGCGGTCAACTTCATCACCACGATCATCGTGATGCGCGCCCCCGGCATGACCATGTTCCGGATGTCGATCTTCACCTGGAACACGCTGTTCACGTCGATCCTGATCCTGCTGGCGTTCCCGGTGCTCGCGGCGTCCCTGCTGGTGCTGGAGGCGGACCGGCGGTTCGGCAGCCAGGTCTTCGACGCGGCGAGCGGCGGGGCGCTGCTGTGGCAGCACCTGTTCTGGTTCTTCGGGCACCCCGAGGTCTACATCATCGCGCTGCCGTTCTTCGGCATCGTCACGGAGATCATCCCGGTCTTCAGCCGGAAGCCGGTCTTCGGTTACGCGGCGCTGGTCGGGGCGACGATGGCCATCACCGGTCTGTCGGTGGTGGTGTGGGCGCACCATATGTTCGCGACCGGCGCGGTGCTGCTGCCGTTCTTCTCCTTCATGAGCTTCCTGATCGCGGTGCCGACCGGGGTGAAGTTCTTCAACTGGACCGGGACCATGCTGGGCGGCTCGCTGTCCTTCGAGACGCCGATGCTGTGGTCGGTCGGCTTCCTGGTGACGTTCCTGTTCGGCGGGCTGACCGGGGTGATCCTGGCGTCTCCGCCGCTGGACTTCCATGTCACGGACTCGTACTTCGTCGTCGCGCACTTCCACTACGTGGTGTTCGGCACCGTCGTCTTCGCGATCTTCGCGGGCTTCTACTTCTGGTGGCCCAAGTTCACGGGGAGGATGCTCGACGAACGGCTCGGCAGGATCCATTTCTGGACGTTGTTCGTCGGCTTCCACACCACGTTCCTGGTGCAGCACTGGCTGGGCGCCGAGGGTATGCCCCGCCGCTACGCGGACTACCTGGCCACGGACGGTTTCACCGCCCTGAACACCCTCTCGACGATCGGCGCGTTCCTGCTCGGCCTGTCGACGCTGCCGTTCCTCCACAACGTCTGGAAGACGGCGAGGTACGGCACGAAGGTCGAGGTCGACGACCCCTGGGGCTACGGCCGCTCCCTGGAGTGGACGACCTCCTGCCCGCCGCCGCGGCACAACTTCACGGCACTGCCGAGGATCCGCTCCGACTCGCCGGCGTTCGACCTGCACCATCCGGAGTACGCGGAGCGTCATGCCCTTCCGGAGCCCGGCGCTCCAGAGCCCGGCTCAGACGGCCCCGGGCGGCCGTGAGGGCGACGCGTTTCCACGGTGCGGCGGGGGGCGGTGCCGTCGTGGTCCAGGTACGCGGGACGCGGCCGTTCGGCGTCCCGGCACAGTCCCGCGAACTCGCTCAGCACGGCCGGGTCGACGACCGCCCGTGAGCCCCTGAGCATCGGCACGGTGAAGGCGTTGAGCGCACCGCCCCTGCGGCGCAGCCGTTCCGGCAGCACCTGCTCCACCTCGGCGAACGCGCGCACGGAGGTCTCGCCGATGTCCTCGACGCCCCGCCCGGCGGCCGTGCGCAGTCCGACGGCGACCGCGACGGCCTCTTCGTCGTCGAGCAGCGGCGGCGGCTCGGCGCCCGCGCCCAGCGTGCAGCCCCCGCCCGTGCCCCGGACCGGTCACGGTGGTGGGCCTGGGGCAGGGACAGCGGACTCGGCAGCCGGGCGGAGGTTCCAGCACGGGCCCGAGTGTCACGCACCCGGGCGGCGGCTCAGGTCCTCGCCGTAGAGCTCCAGAAGACGGTCCTCCACCACCGGGGTGAGCGCCTCGACGTAGGCGTCCGCCAGGTGCCCGAAGTCGCGGTAGACCATGGTGTTGCCGACCACGGTCGGGCAGGTGCCGGACGGGGCGCAGATCCAGTCGTAGGGGTCGAGGACCGTCACGTCCTCGGCGGCGGCCGCCTCCCGGATGGCCTGGGTGACCTCGGGCTTGCGGTCGGCCTCGGAGCGGTGCCGGGCGCAGTCGCTCAGGGAGTCCGGGTGCGCCACCGCGCAGTCCACCGCGTTGTTCTTCGGCCAGGGGTTGTCCAGCACGGTCAGCACCCGGGTGCCGCCCTCCTGGAGCATCCGGTACGTCTCGGCCTGGCCCTTGCCCCAGACCTCGGCCATGTCGCCCTCGCCGTACAGCTTGGCCGAGTTGGAGCTCGACGTGATGACGAGTTCCGGCTTCATCTCGCGGATCTTCTCGATGGTGACCGCCCGCCAGTCGTCACAGGTCGAGTAGGGACCGCCGTTCCACTCGATGGTGATCTGGGAGACCTTGCAGGCGTTCTTGGTGAGCGAGTACAGCTTCCAGTGGTGCTTGCGGGCGATCGCGTCGAGCGCGGGGAACCACTGCGCGACGTGCGAGTCGCCGAACAGCACCACGGTGCGTTCGCCGTCCTTGTCGCCGTACAGGCAGGGCTGCGTCTGCACCGTCCCGGTCATGGTCAGCGCACAGCCGTCGGTGTAGACCGCGGACCGCTCGTAGGCCGTCTTGCGCATGCTCGGCGTGAGGTTGGACGGGAGCTGCTCCACCGGCTGCCGCAGCAGTTCGGTCAGCGCGGCGTTCGGGTCGGACGCGGTGGCGATGGTCTGCCTGGTGTCCGGCCGGGCACCGCCCTCGCTCAGAGCCGGCGGGAACTGCGCGGCGAGCAGCGCTACCGCGGCCGCCGTGGCCGACAGGCCGAGACCGAGTGAGAGGCCCCGGCCGGCCCGGGCCTTGAAGGCGCGGTGGAAGCGCATCGGGTTCTCGACGAGGTGGAGGGTGCCCCAGGCGAGGACGATGCCGCCGAGCGCCGCGATGAGGCGCAGCGGTCCCTCGTGCTCGCCGAACCCGAGCGCGGCCGGGACGATGATGATGAGCGGCCAGTGCCAGAGGTACCAGGCGTAGGAGATCCCACCGATCCAGACGGCTGGACGCAGGGAGAGGACCGCCCCGGCGCCCCGGCGCCCGGCGGCGGCGCCACCGGCGAGGACGGCGGCGGCACCGAAGACCGGGATCAAGGCGTGGTGTCCGGGGAAGGGGGTGCTCTCGTCGAAGGAGACCGCCGCGTAGGCGATGGCGGCGAGACCTCCCCAGCTGAGGACGACCGCGACGGGGCGGGGAATGTCGTCCAGGCGGTGTGCCACGAGGGCCAGCAGGGCACCCACCGCGAGCTCCCAGATCCGCGCGTGCGAACCGAAGTAAGCCCAGGACGGCGAGGCCTCGGTGAGGTGGAGGCTCAGCGCGAAGGAGCCGACGGCCAGCGTGAGCAAGGGAATCCCGAGCAGCACACGGCGCCGGAACAGCTTGAGCGCGACGATCAGGACGACGGGCCAGACGAGATAGAACTGCTCCTCCACCGCCAGCGACCAGAAGTGCTGGAACGGCGAGGGCGGCACGTCCGTGTTGAAGTAGTCCGTCCCGACCTCGGCCAGCCGGAAGTTGACGACGTACCAGGCGGAGGCGATGGCGTCCTTGGCGTGGTCCGCGAAGCGCAGCGGCCCGAGGAAGAGCCAGGAGCCGGCGAGTGTCGCCAGCACCACGAGGGTGGAGGCGGGCAGCAGGCGCAGCGCGCGGCGGGCGTAGAAGCGGCCCAGGGATATCCGGCCGTCGCGGGCCCATTCGCGGAGCATCAGCGAGGTGATCAGGAATCCGGAAATCACGAAGAAGACGTCGACGCCGACGAATCCGCCGGCGACCGAGGTCACCCCCGAGTGACCGAGCACCACGAGCGTGACCGCCACCGCGCGCAGGCCCTGGATGTCGAGTCTCAGTCCCGAGCCGCCCGCTGCCCGAGCCGGCGGCTTCCCGCCGCCCCCGGGAGCACCGTCCCGTGCTTCCGGAACGGACGGGACGACTTCGGCGAGAGGCCGCGGGGGATGTACGAGGCGGCGGACGGGCACCGTGAGGATCTCCTTGCTCGGGGGACGTCACCCGGCCGGCGCTGGTGGTCGCCCCGGAGCCGGATGATCGAACTTACCCTCGACCGGGTCCGCGAGTCATGACGTGGTGGTCACATCAGCGTAACGAGCAGGTGAACCGGGTTTGAAGCCAAACCGACGGCGTGGGACACCCTACTCAACGCACGGGAAGCGGCGGTCCGAAGTCCGCGGGGGCGTTGTGCGAGCGGGCCGCGCTGTCCGGGATGATCAGGGTCATGCCGGTGTCGATCCGGCCGGGACTCGGCCCGATGGTCTCCCTGTTGGCGTCGTAGAGCGCCTTCCAGCCACCCCCGATCCGGTACCCGGCGGCGATCGAGGACAGCGTGTCCCCGCGCTTGACCGTGTACCAGCGGCCCTTGAGGCCGTAGCGCTGCGCGCAGACCGGCCATGCCTGCCATCCCTGCTCGGCGACCACCTCCCGCGCGACGGCGATCTGCTCCGCCCGCGTGGCGAGGTCGGCGCGCGGGGCGTACTTCAGGCCGCCGAACGCCTTCCAGGTGGGCTGCGAGAACTGCAGTCCCCCGTAGTAGCCGTTCCCGGTGTTGATGTGCCAGTTGCCGCCGCTCTCGCACTTGGCCATGCAGCCCCAGGGCCACTGGTCGTCGGCACAGGCGAGGGAGGAGCGCGGGGCGGCCGGGGCGGTCGCCGGGGCCTCCGGGACCATCGCCTGGGCGGCGACCGGGGCGAGGACGGTGAGCAGGGCCGCGGCGAGGCCGAGCGTGAGTGATTTTCCGTTCATCGGATCACGCTAGGCAGTGTGCCGGGCGCGGCGGCCGAGCCGCGCCCGGCACGGGCCGGGGCCCCACCCGGTCGGCGGACCGGGCGGAGCCCCGCGCCGCGCGCGAGGACGCGGCTCAGAGGACGAGGCGCTGACCGGGCACGATCACGTCGGGATCCCCGCCGATGACCGCCTTGTTGGCGGCGAAGAGCCGCTGCCAGGTGGTGCCGTTGCGGGCCGCGATGGCGCTCAGCGTGTCACCCGGGCGGACGGTGTGGTCGCCGCGGGACGCGTCCCGGTCGCTGTGCCCCGCCTCGCGCGCGGGAGCCTGCGCGGGCCGCGACGAGGACGGCCGGGACGGCTCGGACCGCGTCGGGGCCGAGTTCCCGGCGGACACCCCGGGTGCGGCCGGCGCACCGCCGTACGCGCCGGCGCGCGTGGAGCAGGTCGGCCAGGCACCCCAGCCCTGGGCGCTCTGGACCTTGGTGGCGACGGCGATCTGCTGCTCCCTGGACGCCTGGTCGGCGGTCGCGGCGTAGGCGGTGCCGCCGTACGCGCGCCAGGTTCCGGCGGAGAACTGGAGTCCGCCGTAGTAGCCGTTGCCGGTGTTGATGTGCCAGTTGCCGCCGCTCTCGCACTGGGCGATGCGGTCCCAGACTCCGCCGTCCGCCGCCGTGGCGGTGCCGCTCGCGGCCAGCAGCCCGAGCGGGGCCAGCAGGGCCGCCCCGGCGAGCACCGCCGCCGTACGGGCCTTACGCGCGTCGTCGCGGGTGGTATCGGCACATTCGGACATGTGATTCCCTCTCCACGTACCCGGGGTCCCCCAGGCCGGGCGCGCTCCCACGCGAGGGCGTGGTCGTCGCGCCGGCCCCGTCCGCCGGCGGTGGTGCGGCGGGCCGGCCTGTCACGGCCGGCCCGGGCCGGTGGACGTACCCGAGCGGTGCTCGATGCACACGGCGCAGGAATGTACGGAGCATGCCGCCTCGGGTTCAACCAACCGCCCTTCCCTCCAGGCCAGTTCACGGTTACCCGAGGTAGCGGAATTTTTCGGCCACCCATTTCATTCGCCGATTTCAGGATTTGTCGACCAGTCCACCCTTTATGCTGTGACCTACCTCACCAACTCAAGTCCCTTACGGTGAGCGTCACTTGACGGAGTGTGTTCGAATTCATGCCGCTCGTGACCGTGTGCGGTGGATGGTTCGATTCCGTTCGCTCTTCAGCGTGACTACCGCCACAGCTCGGCCGTTGTCTTCTTCATGAGCCGGAGACGCGTCCCCGGCCCACGGGCCGGGAGCCACCCGGCCTCGCCACGTACCGCATCCCGAGGGAGCCACCCGTGCCGCGCATGCTCGACGTCAGCGACGAGGTACGCGCCGAGATCGGCGACGAAGAAGCCGACCGGCTGCTCGCCGGAGACAACGCCCCGGGCAGTTACGACTGCACGTCCTGCCGCACCCCGGGCGACTCCGAGCTCGAGCGCACCAGCACCGTCCTGTTCATCGGTGACGAGACCGCCGTGCTCGCCTTCGCCCACGCCGGCTGCCTGCCCTCACAGGTCGTCCAGGTCACCGAGGAGCAGCTCCAGGGCGCCGTGAGGTCCATCAGCGGCAACTCCGCCGACCTGGGGCCCGCGAGGGCCATGCCCGAGCAGGCCGTGCTCGGCGTGACCAGCGGCCTCGTCCTGATCGCCGGGGAGCTGCACCCGGCGCTGGTCGTCGAGCCCACCGGCCCGATCGCACGTCCCGGCTCCACCGCGGCCGGGGACGACTTCCTGCCGCTGCTGATCGAGCAGGGCTTCATGCCGGTGACCGAGCTGACCTCCCTGCCGCCGGTGCTGCACGGCTGGTCCGTACTGCTCGCCATGGGGCAGTTGCACGCGGTGCTCCAGCCCGGGATGAACGGCGGGCAGTCGGTGGCGTGGTGGCAGGCGCACCAGCCGCTGCAGGTCACCGAGGGCTGGCGGGCGGCGGCGAACAAGCACCAGCAGGTGCTGATGTTCGCCGCGCCGGTCGGTTCCATCGGGCGGCAGCCCCGGGAGGACCTGCTGCGGGACGCGCTGGACAAGGCCGCGGCGGGCGGCAAGCTGGTCGCGAGCGTGCTGCCGCTCGCGGGCACCTGACGTCCGGCGTCGTCCGGGTGGTGAGGAGCGCCGGTGGCCGCGGGTCCTCCGCGGCCGGGCGCTCCGCCCGCCGCGCCCCGTGAGGCGCCGGCTCGCCCGCATCTCTTCCGGTTCGGGGTCGTTTGGACATACGTGCACGCATACGACGTTCCCCGCCGCCAGTCCTTGCAGCCGATCCCGTCCGCTCGGTCGGGTCAGGATCACGTCGGCGGGTCATCGGCCACGCCGATCTACGACGCGCTCTGCGCCGAGTACGTGAAGTCCTTCCGTGCGCTGCCGGGCGACCGGCGCGGCGAGGAGCACCTGGGGTTCACCGCGTTCGGTTTCCTCCCGCAGGGCCCGGAGACGCACGGCGGCTCGTACGACGCCTACAGCGCGGGGGCGCAGAGCACCCGGCACAGCACCGGGCATCAGCCGACCTGGCAACGGGTCGGCACGCTCGGGCAGCAGTACGCCACCGGGATGCATCACATCCCCGCTCTGCCACCCGGCCCCCGCCGGGGGATCTGAGAGGGCGGCCCCCGACGGGGGCCGCCCTTCCGCTGTACCTACTTCTTCTTCGCGCCGCGCTTCTCGCGCACCCGCACCGAGATGTGGATCGGCGTCCCCTCGAAGCCGAACTCCTCGCGCAGGCGGCGCTCGATGAAGCGCCGGTAGCCCGCCTCGATGAAACCGGAGGCGAAGAGCACGAACCGCGGGGGCTTCGTGCCGGCCTGGGTGCCGAACAGGATGCGCGGCTGCTTGCCGCCCCGGACCGGGTGCGGGTGGGCGGAGACCAGCTCACCGAGGAAGGCGTTCAGCCGGCCCGTCGGAACACGCGTCTCCCAGCCCGCCAGGGCCGTCTCGATCGCCGGGACCAGCTTCTCCATGTGCCGGCCGGTGCGCGCCGAGACATTGACGCGAGGCGCCCAGGCGACCTGGGCCATCTCGGTCTCGATCTCCCGCTCCAGGTAGTAGCGGCGCTCCTCGTCGAGGGTGTCCCACTTGTTGTAGGCGATGACGAGCGCGCGCCCCGCCTCCACGGCCATCGTGACGATCCGCTGGTCCTGCACCGAGATGGAGTCGGCGCCGTCGATGAGCACGACGGCCACCTCGGCCTTCTCGACGGCGGCGGCGGTGCGCAGCGAGGCGTAGTAGTCGGCGCCCTGCTGAAGGTGGACCCGCTTGCGGATACCGGCCGTGTCGACGAACTTCCAGGTCTTGCCGCCGAGTTCGATCATCTCGTCGACCGGGTCCCGGGTGGTGCCGGCGATTTCGTTGACCACGACGCGCTCCTCGCCCGCCACCTTGTTCAGCAGCGAGGACTTGCCGACGTTCGGGCGGCCGATCAGGGCGATCCGGCGCGGGCCGCCGACACCGGCTCCGCCGAAGCTCTGCTGCGGTGCCACCGGCAGTGCCTCGAGGACCGCGTCCAGCATGTCGCCGGTGCCGCGGCCGTGCAGCGCCGAGACGGGATGGGGCTCACCGAGGCCGAGGGACCACAGGTAGGAGGCGTCGGCCTCGCCGCTGGGGCCGTCGACCTTGTTGGCGCACAGGACGACGGGCTTGCCGGCCTTGCGCAGCAGCCGTACGACCGCCTCGTCGGTGTCGGTGGCGCCCACCTTGGCGTCGACCACGAAGACGACCGCGTCGGCCGCCTCGATGGCGAACTCGGCCTGCGCCGCCACGGAGGCGTCGATGCCGAAGACGTCCTGCTCCCAGCCGCCGGTGTCGACGACCTTGAAGCGGCGGCCCGCCCACTCGGCCTCGTAGGTGACGCGGTCGCGGGTGACGCCCGGCTTGTCCTCGACGACGGCCTCGCGGCGGCCGATGACGCGGTTCACCAGGGTCGACTTGCCGACGTTCGGGCGGCCCACGACGGCGAGGACCGGCAGGGGTCCGTGCCCGGCCTCCTCGATGGCGCCCTCGACCTCCTCGAGGTCGAAGCCCTCTTCGGCGGCGAGCTCCATGAACTCCGCGTACTCGACGTCGCCGAGCGCCCCGTGATCGTGCTCGAACGCGTCCGAGCCGTCGGGCTGGGTCTGGTCGTTCATGAAGTCCGTACCTCGTAGTTCATCGTGGTGATCGGTGGAGTGCCCGGTTCAGGGTGATCCACTACTCAGTGTCGCCCAGCGCCCGGCCGGGCGCCTGACGTTTTCCGTTCCGCCGCCGGGCCTCAGGACCGGCCTCCGGGGGCGGACGACCGGCCCGTGAGCCGTCTGGCCAGCTCCAGGTGTTCGGTGAGCTGCTTCTGGACACGCTCGGTCGCCTCGTCCAAGGCCGTGCGGGTACGCCGTCCGCTGCCGTCGCCCGCCTGGAACGGGTCGCCGAAGACGACATCGATCCGGTGCCGCAGTGGGGGCAGCGCCTTGACGAGCCGTCCCCGCCGGTCCGAGCTTCCCAGGACGGCGACCGGGACGACCGGGGCGCCGCTGCGCACGGCGAAGTAGGCGAGCCCGGCACGCAGCGAGGCGAAGTCGCCCTCGCCCCGGGTGCCCTCCGGGAATATCCCGAGCACCCCGCCGCCGGACAGCACGTCCAGCGCCCGGGTGATCGCCGTGCGGTCGGCGCTCTGCCGGTCCACCTTGACCTGGCCGATCCCGGTCAGGAAGGGGTCGAGCGGACCGACGAACGCCTCTTTCTTGATCAGGAAGTGCACCGGCCGGGGCGCGACGCCCATCACCATCGGGCCGTCGACGTTGTGGGAGTGGTTGACGGCGAGGATGGCCGGGCCGCTCGCCGGCACCCTCCAGGCACCGAGCACCCTGGGCCGCCACAGCGCGTGCATCAGCGGGAGGCCGATACGGCGGCCGACCTCCGCGCCCCGCGGGGACGGTGCCTCGGTCACTTCGCCGCCCGCTTCTCCTCGACGAAGGTGACGACGCGCTCGATGACCTGCTGCAGCGTGAGCTCGGTGGTGTCCACCTCGACCGCGTCGCCTGCCTTGGCGAGCGGCGATGTCTTCCGGCTGGAGTCGGCCGCGTCCCGCTTGATCAGGGCCTCGCGGGTGGCCTGCAGGTCCGCGTTCTTCAGCTCACCGCTGCGCCGGGCGGCGCGGGCCTCCGCGGAGGCGGTGAGAAAGATCTTCAGATCGGCGTCCGGCAGCACCGTCGTACCGATGTCGCGGCCCTCGACGACGATGCCCCGCTCCGCGTCGCTCGCGATCGTCCGCTGCAGTTCCGTGATCCGGGCGCGGACCTCGGGCACCGCGCTGACGGCGCTGACCTGGGAGGTGACCTCCTGGGTGCGGATCGGGCCCGCGACGTCCACCCCGTCGACCGTGATCGTCGGGTCGGCCGGGTCGGTGCCGGAGACGATGTCCGGCTTGCCGGCCACGGCGGCGATCTCCGAGGGGTCGGTGACGTCGATGCCGTTGGTCACCATCCACCAGGTGATCGCCCGGTACTGGGCACCGGTGTCCAGGTAGCTCAGGCCGAGACGCGCGGCCACCGCCTTCGACGTGCTGGACTTGCCCGTGCCGGAGGGGCCGTCGATGGCGACAATCACTGCCGGGACGCTTTCCACTGTGGGGACCTTCCTGGGCCGGGGTGGCGATCTGGGGCGGGACGGTGCCCCGCACAAGGTTACTGGGTGCGGGTCACTCGTCCGGCCCACCTTCCCCGGCGAGGGGCGGACGCCCTACTGGCGCAGCGCCCAGCCCCGCTCCCGCAGCGCCGCGGCCAGCACCGGTACGGCCTTCGGCTCCACGATCAGCTGCACGAGGCCGGCCTGCTGCCCCGTCGCGTGCTCGATCCGGACGTCCTCGATGTTGACCCCGGCCCGTCCCGCGTCCGCGAAGATCCGGGCCAGCTGTCCCGGCTGGTCGTCGATGAGCACCGCGACGACCTCGTACACGCGCGGCGCGGACCCGTGTTTGCCGGGGACGCGGACCTGTCCGGCGTTGCCCCGCCGCAGCACGTCCTTGATGCCGTCCGTCCCCGCCCGGCGCTTGGCCTCGTCGGAGGACTGCAGGGCGCGCAGCGCCTGGACGGTCTCGTCGAGGTCGGCGGCGACGTCGACGAGCAGGTCGGCGACCGGGCCGGGGTTCGCGGACAGGATGTCGATCCACATCCGCGGGTCGGAGGCGGCGATCCTTGTCACGTCCCGGATGCCCTGGCCGCAGAGCCGCACGGCGGCCTCCTCGGCGTTCTCCAGGCGGGCGGCGACCATGCTGGAGACCAGGTGGGGCATGTGCGAGACCAGTGCGACGGCCCGGTCGTGGGCGTCGGCGTCCATGACGACCGGCACGGCGCGGCAGTGCGAGACGAGTTCCAGGGCGAGGTTCAGCACCTCGGTGTCGGTGTCCCTCGTCGGGGTGAGCACCCAGGGGCGGCCCTCGAAGAGGTCGCCGGTCGCGGCCAGCGGGCCGGACTTCTCCCGGCCGGACATGGGGTGCGTGCCGAGGTAGCGGGTCAGGTCCAGCCCGAGCGCCTCCAGGTCGCGGCGCGGGCCGCCCTTGACGCTGGCGACGTCGAGGTAGCCGCGTGCCAGGCCGCGCTCCATGGCGTCGGCGAGCACCGCGGCGACGTGCGCGGGCGGGGCGGCGACGATCGCGAGGTCGACGGGCCCCTGGGGCGCCTCCTCCGTGCCGGCGCCTAGCGCGGCGGCCGTGCGGGCCTGCTCGGGGTCGTGGTCGGCGAGGTGGACGACGACACCGCGCTGGACGAGGGCCAGCGCCGCGGAGGTGCCGATCAGCCCGGTGCCGATGACGAGTGCGGTTCTCACTGGGCGATGTCCTTGCGCAGAGCGGCGGCGGCGCCGAGGTAGACGTGCTGGACGGCGTGGCGCGGCTCGTCGGACTCGATGTGCGCCAGCACCCGGACGACACGGGGCATCGCGCCCTCGATGTCGAGTTCCTGGGCGCAGATCAGCGGTACGTCGAGAATGCCGAGCTTGCGGGCCGCGGCGGCGGGGAAGTCGCTGTGCAGATCGGGCGTCGCCGTGAACCAGATGCTGATCAGGTCGTCGGAGGTCAGCCCGTTCCGTTCCAGGACGGCGGTGAGCAGGGCCCCGACCTGCTCGTCCATGTGGCCGGCTTCGTCCCGTTCGAGTTGGACGGCGCCCCGGACCGCTCGTACCGCCACGGTTGCTCCTTGCTGGTGTGCGACATCGGCTCCACGTGCGTCAAGCCTAGTCAGCCCGGTGCGGGCGGGCGCGGGGCGCTCGCCCGCTGAGACGGCGGTGGGGGCCGGCCGGCGGTCTCAGTGGTCCCAGAGCGCGCCGAGCGTCACCAGCTCGCCCCGGTACTCGATCCGGTCCGCCCACTGCGCCGGCCAGACCTCGGCGCCGAGGTGGGCGCCCGCGAAGGCCCCGGCGAGGCAGGCGATCGAGTCGGAGTCGCCCGCGGTGCACGCGGCCCGGCGCAGGGCGGTCAGGGGCTCGTCCACGAACTGCAGGAAGCACAGCAGCCCGGTGGCCAGCGCCTCCTCGGCGATCCAGCCCTCCCCCGTGGCGAGGCAGGGGTCTTCCTCCGGCGAGAAGGTCCGTACGGCGTCCCGCAGCCGGTCGAGGACCCCCAGGCACTCGTCCCAGCCGCGGGCGATGAAGTGCTCGGGGCCGGGGTCCTGGGAGCGGGTCCACAGGTCGCCGAGCCAGGACTCGTGGTAGCGGGTGCGGTTGTCGTAGGCGTAGGAACGCAGCAGGCCGATGAGTCCGGTCGGTTCGGCGCCCTCGGCGAGCAGCCGTACGGCGTGCGCGGTGAGGTCGGAGGCGGCGAGCGCGGTGGGGTGCCCGTGCGTGAGGGCGGCCTGCAGCTGACTGGCGCCCGCGCGCTGTTCGTCGCTCAGCCCGGGGATCAGGCCGAGGGGCGCGACGCGCATGTTGGCGCCGCAGCCCTTGGAGTGGATCTGGCTGGCGTCCTGCCAGGCGCGACGTTCGTCCTTGAGCAGATTGCAGGCGACGAGACAGGTACGTCCCGGCGCCCGGTTGTTCTCCGGGGACTGGTACCAGTTGACGAATTCCTCGCGTACCGGCCGCTCAAGACGCTTGGGCCCGAGGACCCCCCGGTCCATCGCCGTCCGCAGCCCGCGCCCCAGCGCCAGCGTCATCTGCGTGTCGTCGGTGACGATCGCGGGCGTGGGCAGTTCCATCTGCCGCCAGGGACCGCACTTGGCGAGGATCGAGGGCACATCGTTGAACTCGGTCGGGAAGCCGAGCGCGTCCCCGAGGGCGAGGCCCAGCAGGGAGCCGGTGGCGGCGCACTTGCGGACGGTGGTCGAGGTCATGCGGGGCGTCCTTCCCTGGGCGGGCGGAGGAGGGGCGGGTGCAGGGCGGCGGCGCCGCCCGCGCGGTAGAGCGCGGCCGGTTTGCCACGGCCGCCGGTCAGGCGCGCGGCGCCGGGTACCGGGTCGACGAAGCCGGGGGTGGCGAGCACCTTGCGCCGGAAGTTGGGCCGGTCGAGCGGGGTACCCCACACGGCCTCGTAGACCTGCTGCAGCTCGCCGAGGGTGAACTCGGGCGGGCAGAAGGCGGTGGCGAGTCCGGTGTACTCGAACCGGGAGCCGACCCTGTCGTGCGCGTCGGCCAGGATCCGGTCGTGGTCGAAGGCCAGCGGCCCGGCCGAGGCGTACGGCACCCAGCGGGCCTGCGCCGCGTCGCCGCCGCCGAGCGGCTCGGGAAGGTCGGGCAGCAGCGCGGTGAAGGCGACGGACACGACCCGCATCCTGGGATCGCGGTCCGGCTCGCTGTAGGTCCGCAGCTGTTCCAGCGGCGGGCCGGGGACGCCGGACAGGCCGGTCTCCTCGGCGAGCTCGCGCCGGGCGGCCGTCTCCGCGGACTCGTCGGGCAGCACGAAGCCGCCGGGCAACGCCCAGCGGCCGGCGTACGGCTCCTGCCCGCGCTCGACGAGCAGCACGTGCAGCGCGCCGGCGCGGATGGTGAGGACGGCCAGGTCAACGGTGACCGCGAAGGGCTCGTACGCGTACTTGTCGTAGACCGGCATGCACCACCACCCCCTTAATAGTCGTACTGACTATAAAGGGGGTGGGTCGTCGCTCACAAGGGACCGCCTACAGCTCCACTTCCTTCATCAGCATGCCGACCTCGGTGTTGCTCAGCCGCCGCAGCCAGCCCGACTTCTGGTCGCCCAGCGTGATCGGGCCGAAGGCGACGCGCACCAGCTTGTCGACCGGGAACCCGGCCTCGGCGAGCATCCGGCGCACGATGTGCTTGCGGCCCTCGTGCAGGGTGACCTCGACGAGGTAGTTCTTGCCGGTCTGCTCGACGACCCGGAAGTGGTCCGCGCGGGCGTACCCGTCCTCCAGCTGGATGCCGTCCTTCAGCCGCTTGCCCAGATCGCGCGGGATCGGGCCGACGATGTGCGCGAGGTAGGTCTTCTTCACGCCGTACTTGGGGTGGGTCAGCCGGTGGGCCAGCTCGCCGTGGTTGGTGAGGAGGATGACGCCCTCGGTCTCCGTGTCCAGCCGCCCGACGTGGAAGAGCCTCGTCTCCCGGTTGGTGACGTAGTCGCCGAGGCACTGCCGGCCCTCGGGGTCCTCCATCGTCGAGACGACACCGGCGGGCTTGTTCAGCGAGAAGAACTGGTACGACTGGGTCGCCACGGTCAGACCGTCGACCTTGACCTCGTCCTTCTCCGGGTCGACCCGCATGCCCTGTTCGAGCACGATCTCGCCGTTGACCTCGACCCGGGACTGCTCGATCAACTCCTCGCAGGCGCGCCGGGAGCCGTAGCCCGCGCGCGCGAGGACCTTCTGCAGACGCTCGCCCTCCTGCTCGGCGCCCGGGAAGGTCTTCGGCGGCTTGACATCCTTCTTGCCCGCGTACCGCTCGCGGTTGCGCTCCTCGGCGCGGGCGTCGTACTCCCGGGAGGTGGCGGGCGCCCAGCGTCCCCGCCCGGTGCCCGGAGACTGCTTCGGGCCGCCCTTGGCCCCTCCGCGCGCGGAAGCGCCACGTCCGGACTTCGGACCCGCCGGCGAGGCGCCGGGACCCACGTCGTAGCGGCGCTCCTCGGGGCGGGGCTTGCTCGGCCGCCCGCCCGGGTTGTCGTCGCGGTTCTTGCCGGCGCCACGGGGATTACCGCGGCCACCACTGCTCCCGCCGCGGCCGCTGCTGTTGCCACCACGGCTCCCGCCGTTGTTTCCGCTGCTGTTCCTGCCGCTGCTGCTTCGCATCAAAGTTCCGTCTTGTCGTCTGCGTCCTCGGAATCCGGAGCGTCCGGATCGAACGACGGGACCGCTTCCAGCGTCTCGGCCTCGATCGCCGCCGCCTCCGGGAGGAAGGGCGCGAGCTCCGGGAGCTCGTCCAGGCCGCGCAGGCCCATCCGCTCCAGGAAGTAGTTCGTCGTCGTGTACAGGATCGCACCTGTTTCGGGTTCCGCGCCCTCCTCCTGGACGAGACCGCGTTGGAGGAGGGTGCGCATGACGCCGTCGCAGTTGACTCCGCGCACCACCGAGACGCGGCTGCGGCTCACCGGCTGGCGGTACGCCACCACCGCGAGCGTCTCCAGCGCCGCCTGCGTGAGGCGGGCGGTCTGGCCCTCCAGGGCGAGCCGCTCGACGGCCGGCGCGTACTCGGGCCGGGTGTAGAAACGCCAGCCGCCCGCGACGAGCCGCAGCTCGAAGCCACGACCCTGCGCCGTGTACTCGTCGGCCAGTTCCCGCAGCGCCTGGGAGACCTGCCGCTTGGGCCGGTCCAGTATCTTCGCGAGATGCTCCACGGTCGCGGGCTCGTCCACGACCATGAGGACGGCCTCCAGCGCGGGTCTCAGCTCCAGATCGGCGACGGCGCGCAGCCCGGCCGGCAGCTCGGTGGTCTCCTCGCTCACTCGTTCTCCTCCTGCTCCTCGGGCTTCTCGGCCCGTTCGGGCGGCGCGGGCGGCGCGGGCGGCCGGTCGAACTCGTCCGTCACCATCGGAGCGGCGTCCTGCTCGCCGCCGGTCCAGCGCACCAGCAGCTCACCGAGGGCGGTCTCCTGCTCCAGCGCCACCGCCTTCTCGCGGTACAGCTCCAGCAGGGCCAGGAACCTCGCCACGACGGTGAGGGTGTCGTCGGTGTCCTCGACCAGCACGCGGAAGCTCGCCTCGCCGAGCACCCTCAGCCGTGAGACGACGATCCCGGCCTGCTCCTGCACGCTCACCAGCGGCGCGTGGATGTGGTCGACGTACACCTGCGGCTTGGGCTTGGGCTGCATCGCCTTGACCGCGAGTTTCGCGAACCCCTCCGGGCCGATGCTGATGACGACCTCGGGGAGCAGTTCGGCGTGCTGCGGTTCGAGGCCGACGGTACGGGGGAAGCGGCGGGCCTCCTCGTCGAGGCGGCGGGTGAAGATGTCCGCGACGTGCTTGTACGCGCGGTACTGGAGCAGGCGCGCGAACAGCAGGTCGCGGGCCTCCAGCAGGGCCAGGTCGGCCTCGTCCTCGACCTCGGCGGCGGGCAGCAGCCGCGCGGCCTTCAGGTCCAGCAGGGTGGCGGCGACGACCAGGAACTCGGTCGTCTCGTCCAGGTCCCACTCCGGCCCCATGGCCCGGATGTGCGCCATGAACTCGTCGGTCACCTTGGACAGGGCGACTTCGGTCACGTCGAGCTTGTGCTTGGAGATCAGCTGGAGCAGCAGGTCGAAGGGGCCCTCGAAGTTCGCGAGCCGCACCTTGAAGCCACCGGACTCGCCCTCGACGGGCTGTACGGGCTCCACCGGCTGTGCGGGCGGCGCGGCGTCCTGGGCGGCGGGGCGCTCCTGCCCGGCATCCGGCGCGGCGGCCTCCGCGACCACGGCGGCCCCGGTGACGTCGACCGTCTCGGGAACGTCGACCGTCTCGGCGGCCTCGACGGTCACGGGTTCCGGCTCGGGTCGCGGTGCCTGTGCCGTGACGGGCGTCTCGGCGGGCGCCGCCGGAGCCCCTGGCCCCCTCCCCAGCGCACGCCTGCGGCCGGCCGGGCCGGAGGGCGGGACGGGGGAGCCGTTCGAGGTCATAGCCTCCGCAGGCTACCGCTACCGCCCGCGAAGCCGTCGTACGAGGATGCTGGCGTCCCCACGGGTCTCCAGGTCGGCCAGCACCACGGCGACCGCCTCGCGCACGATGCGCCCCCGGTCGACGGCCAGCCCGTGCTCGCCCCGGAGCACGAGGCGCGCGTGCTCCAGGTCCATCAGCTCCTCTGCGGACACATACACGGTGATCTTCTCGTCGTGCCGCTCGCGCCCGCTGGGCCGCCGGGCGGCCGCACGGCCCCGTTTGTTGCGGGGCGTCGACGCGGCAGAACCTTCCTGCGCCGCCGACTGCCCCTGGCGCCGCGAGGAGCGCTCAGTGCCCCTGCTGCGGGGCTCGGTGTCGGCCGGCTCCGCGTCGGCCGCGACATGCTCCGCGCCGTCCCCGTCGCCGCCCTGCGCGGGCACCGCCGGCGGCGCGTCGTCCGTGACCGCCGCCGTGTCGGCCTCCCCCGCGGGGGGCGGCACCCGGGCCTCGCCGCCCCCGCCCCGCCGGGGAGTGGATGCCTGGAGCGCCATGCCCCCTGTCGTTCGGAACAGTTCGTCGGCCCCCGGCAGACTCACTCGGCGTGACACCGGGCGAGCACCTCCCTGGCGAGCTGGCGATAGGCGGCGGCGCCGACGGAGTTGGACGCGTAGGTGGTGATCGGCTCACCGGCCACGGTGGTCTCCGGGAAGCGGACCGTGCGCCCGATGACCGTGTGGTAGACGTGGTCGTCGAACGCCTCGACGACCCGCGCGAGCACCTCGCGGCTGTGCACCGTGCGCGAGTCGTACATCGTCGCCAGGATGCCGTCGAGCTCCAGCTCCGGGTTGAGCCGCTCCTGGACCTTCTCGATGGTCTCGGTCAGCAGCGCCACACCGCGAAGGGCGAAGAACTCGCACTCCAGCGGCACGATCACCTTGTGAGCCGCCGTCAGGGCGTTCACCGTGAGCAGGCCGAGCGAGGGCTGACAGTCGATCACGATGTAGTCGTAGTCGGGCAGCAGCGGCTTCAGGGCGCGCTGGAGCGTCGACTCGCGGGCCACCTCGGAGACGAGCTGCACCTCGGCCGCCGAGAGGTCGATGTTGCTGGGCAGCAGGTCCATGTTGGGGACCGCCGTCTTCAGCAGCACCTCGTCGGCCGCCATGCCCCGCTCCATGAGCAGGTTGTAGACGGTGAGGTCGAGCTCCATCGGGTTGACGCCGAGGCCCACCGACAGCGCGCCCTGCGGGTCGAAGTCGACGAGCAGCACCCGTCGCCCGTACTCCGCGAGCGCGGCACCCAGGTTGATGGTCGACGTCGTCTTGCCGACGCCGCCCTTCTGGTTGCACATCGCGATGATCTTCGCGGGGCCGTGGTCGGTCAGCGGTCCCGGGATCGGGAAGTACGGCAGCGGGCGCCCGGTCGGGCCGACGCGCTCACGGCGCTGGCGGGCCGCGTCGGGCGCGAGCGTGGCCGCGTACTCCGGGTCGGGCTCGTACTCGGCGTCGGGGTCGTAGAAGTGCCCCTCGGGCAGTTCGTCGTAGTCGGCGAAGTGGTTGTGGGGCGCGCCACTTCCGTCGCCGGCCATGGCGTTCACGTGATGGCCATCCATGCTCTGGTGTGCTGGGTGAGTCACGCCTGACCTCAGGTGACTCTGGTGGGCTGCGAAGGTGCGCACCGCGACGGAGCCGACAGCCTCGAACCCCGCGGGAGCCTGGCCCCGCGCAGGGCTTCCTGGTTGACCACCCCCGGGAGAAAATGTCGACTCATTCACAAGTCGTCTTACCTCCTTGGTGACCAGGAAACTTCTAGACAGGTCAGCGTGGCACCATGCCGACGGTTGGCGACTCTATGGCGTGTCGGCGGTCCGCAGCAACACAATCCGCCGGACCCGGCAGGATGTGTCGGCAATGAAACATCCCTCTGTCAAGGGCGTACGGCCGTCGCACGGCAGGTTTCACCGGTGTACGAATCGGCTCAAGGGTTACGTTCGACGCGAGTTGACCGAGCGTCGCAAAGTGACCATACACACACGCGGCCGGACCTTGCGCAAGGTCCGGCCGGGTGCTGACGGTTGACAAGCCGTGTTGACGTATCGCCTTTTCGTTGGTGACGACTTGGGGCCCGGCGGTCAGCCGAGCAGCGCCTCCAGCTCGATGTGGTCCAGCCCGTGCGCCTCGGCGACCTCGCGGTAAACGACCTGGCCGTCATGCGTGTTGAGGCCCCTGGCCAGCGCGGGGTCACGGCGCAGCGCCTCGACCCAGCCGCGGTCGGCCAGCTCCACGATGTACGGGAGCGTGGCGTTGGTGAGGGCGTTGGTGGAGGTGTTCGGCACCGCGCCCGGCATGTTGGCGACGCAGTAGAAGACCGACTGGTGGACCTCGAAGGTCGGTTCGGCGTGCGTGGTCGGACGGGAGTCCTCGAAGCAGCCGCCCTGGTCGATCGCGATGTCGACAAGGACACTTCCCGGCTTCATCCGGGAGACGAGCTCGTTGGTGACGAGCTTCGGCGCCTTGGCGCCGGGGATGAGCACCGCGCCGATGACGAGGTCGGCGTCGAGGACGGCCTTCTCCAGCTCGTAGGAGTTGGACATGATGGCCTTGACCTTGGTGCCGAAGATCCGGTCGGCCTCGCGCAGCTTGTTGATGTCGCGGTCCAGCAGGGTCACCTCGAAGCCCATGCCGACGGCGATCTGGGTGGCGTTCCAGCCGGAGACGCCGCCGCCGATGACGACGGCCTTGGCGGGGGTCACCCCGGGCACGCCGCCCGGCAGCACACCGCGGCCGCCGGCCGCGCGCATCAGGTGGTAGGCGCCGACCTGCGGGGCCAGACGGCCCGCGACCTCGGACATCGGGGCGAGCAGCGGCAGCGCGCGGCTCGGCAGCTCGACCGTCTCGTAGGCGATGGCGGTGGTGCCGGACTCCAGCAGCGCGTCCGTGCACTCCTTGGACGCGGCCAGGTGGAGGTAGGTGAAGAGCGTCTGGTCCTTGCGCAGGCGGTGGTACTCCTCGGCGATGGGCTCCTTGACCTTCAGCAGCAGGTCGGCGGAGGCCCACACCTCGTCGGCCGTCTCCAGGATCTGCGCCCCGGCGGCCACGTACTCGGCGTCCGTGATCGAGGAGCCGAGACCGGCGTTGCGCTCGATGACGACCTGGTGGCCGTGGCGCACCAGCTCGTGCACACCGGCGGGGGTGATGGCCACCCGGAACTCGTTGTTCTTGACCTCGCGGGGGATGCCGACCTTCACGTCGATCACGGTCCTTGGCTCAGAGGGGGTGTTTTGCTCGACATACCCGGATGTTCAGGGCACACCGGGAGACACCGCAGGAGAACGTGCGGCAGAGCCAGTTTAATGAAGGTGTTCCCGCTGTCTAGCCTTTCATTGTTTCAATCTTCTTCGGATGGACTACGGATTTCGCAGGCATTTGCGGGTTGCTCCATGGCTGGATCCGGCTTTTCGGACTCTTGGATCTCCTCCCCCAGCATGCGCTCGGCGGCGCTGCGGTGCAGCAGCGCGGCAGCGGGATCGCCGAGCCGCTCCAGGGTGTCGGCCAGCCGCAGATGCAGGGCGGCCTGGAGGCGCGCGTCGTTCGCGCGCCGTGCCCAGTCGACCGCTTCCTGACAGGTACGCAGCGACTCCTCGGGCCGCCCCGCGTACTCCTGGACCCGCGCCAGCTCGCTCAACGCGCGGGCGTGTGCGGCCACATCGCCCAGCTTGCGGTAGCCCGCGACGGCCGCCTTCCAGCCCCGCTGCGCCTCGCCGTAGCGGCCCGCGTAGGTGTGCGCGGTCGCGATCCGGCCGTACAGCCGGGCGGCCTCCTCGCGCTCCTCACGGGCCAGGCGCTCGGCCAGGGCCCGGCCGAACCAGTCGGCGGCCCGGTCGTGATCACCGAGTTCCTGGTGGGCGCCCCCTACGGATTCCATCGCGCGACCCGTCGCGTACGGATCGTTCGCCCGGCGCCCGGCGTCCAGCGCGGCCCGGTACCGGACCAGGGCGTCGGCCGTGCGGCCGGTGCCGGCGTCCAGGTCGCCCAGGTTCAGCAGCGCCGCCGCCTGCTCCCGGGGCAGGTCCCGGCGCTCGGCCACGTCGAGCACCAGCCGGTGGACGCCGTACAGGTCCGCGGCCGCCGCCCGCATCCCGAAGTGGGCGACCATCGCCCGCACCAGCTGGGACATCAACCGCCGGGCCAGGGTGTCGAGCTCCCCGTCGGCGACCGCGAGCCGGGCCGAGGCGAGCAGGGCGGGGCGGCGCAGACGCAGCCACTCCGCCGCCGCCCGCGGGGTGGGGAAGCGCAGGGCGCGCGGGGTGCCGGCCAGCTTCTCGCGGGCCTGCGGGTTGTCCGTCTCGGTGATCGCCCGGCAGGACTGCAGCAGCCGTACCGTCCGCTCCAGCATCCGGGCGCGGGCCAGCTGGAGCTCGGCGGGGCGGTCGTCGTTCTCGGCGGCGGCCCGCAGCAGCGGGTGCAGGCACCCGGGCACCTCGTACTCCGGCAGCGGTGAGTCGATCGCGCGCAGCAGGCCGAGGCCGGCGAAGTCGTCCAGGGTGTGCCGGGCGCCGTTGACCGAGCAGCCGGCGAGCGCGGACGCCGTGTGCTGGTCGATCCTCCCGGCGGGGGCCAGCGACAGCAGGCGCAGGATCCGCGCGGCGCTGCCCGGCAGCGAGGAGTGCACCAGCCGGAAGACCCGGCTCAGGGGCGTCCCGTCGTCGCCCTCGGCGTGCAGCTGCTTGGTGAGGTCGGCGACGGCCGCCTGGGGCCGGGCCGCGAGCCAACCGCCCGCCAGCACCAGCGCGGCGGGCTGGGCCTGGCACGCCTCGACGAGACCCTCCGCCGCCCGCGGGTCGACGGTGATCCGGACGGAGCCGGTGAGCCTGGACAGCAGTTCGACGGCGGACTTGGTGTCGAGGCCGCCGAGGGTGCACGGGCGGACGTCGGTGATGCCGGTCAGCGGGCCCCGGGCGACGGCGACGACCAGGGAGTCGGGGCTGTCCGGCAGCAGGGCGTCGACCTGCTCGGTGTCGGCCGCGTCGTCCAGCAGGAGCAGGACACGGCGGCCGGTCAGGGCCTCGCGGAGCTCCGCCGCGAGGTCGTCGTCGTCGGCACCGGGCGGGGTGGGCAGGTCCAGGGCGGCGAGCAGGTCGCCCGCGGCGCGGGCCGTCGGCACGGCGGTGCCGTCGGGTTCGCTGAGCCGGGCACGGAGCACCCCGTCCGGGTAGCGGCCCGCGACCTGCCGTACCAGCTCTTCGGCGAGGGCGGTGCGGCCGGAGCCGGGCCGACCCGCGATCAGCAGCACGCGCGCGCGGGGCGCCTTGCGGCCGGCGAGGGTGTCCAGTCCGGCACGCTCGATGTCGGCCCGCAGCTCCTTCAACTCCCGTGTACGGCCCAGGAACTGGGTCTTCGCAGACGTGCCCGACGCCCGCACGCCGCCCCGGTCCACCGCCTGATCCGTCACGGGCCACACTCCCGTCCCACCGCACGCGCAAAAGCCCGCCGGGACTCCGGTTCGGGCGTTCCCGAGCCTAGTTCACGCTCTGCGACGAACCCGGTGGAGCACGGCGGGGACGTCGCCCGATCGGATCAGGCGATCGTCACACCGGAGGAGATCCGGGGTGAGGCGCGGCGGCTCAGGCCCTGAAGGGGCGCGCCGGCCACGGCGCCGTCGCCGGGCGCAGCGCGTCGAGCCCGTCGCCCCGCTCCGCGGCGACCAGCGAAAGAACGCCGACGACGAGGCAGTTGTTGTGCAGTTCACCGGCCAGCACGCCCCTCACCAGCTCCTCGACCGGGACCCGCGCCAGCTGGAGGTCGATCTCCTCGTCCTCCGCCGCGAAGCGCTCGCCCTCGGCCTCGGCCAGCTCGCGCGCCAGGAAGATCCGCACGGCCTCGTCGCAGCCACCGGGCGTGGTGTAGACGTCGGTCAGCACCCGCCAGTCCCCGGCCTTGACGTGCGCCTCCTCGTAGAGCTCGCGCTGGGCGGCGTGCAGCGGGTTCTCGCCGGGCACGTCGAGCAGGCCCGCGGGGATCTCCCACAGCTTCTCGCGCACGGGGTGGCGGTACTGGCGCAGCACCAGCACGCGGCCGGCGTCGTCGAGGGCGAGGATCGCGACGGAACCCGGGTGGACCTGGTAGTCGCGACGCACGACCGTACCGTCGGGCATGACCACGTCGTCCGTGCGGACGGAGGTCTTGTTGCCCACGAAGGGGGTTCGTGTCGCCCGGATCTCCCACTCCTCGTGGGTGTCCTTGATCGTCATGCCCTGTCCTTCCCGAGGTGTCACCGGCGCGCGAGAGCCGCGCCGGGGTGCGCACCCTCAGGACGACCATGGAGACGCGGCACCCCGGCAACCGTACAACCGGTGTGTTACTTGGAGATCTTCCGCTCGACCGCGGCCTTCACCAGGCCGGCGAACAGCGGGTGCGGACGCGTCGGCCGGGAACGCAACTCCGGGTGCGCCTGGGTGGCGACCAGATAGGGGTGGACCTCGCGCGGGTACTCCACGTACTCGACGAGCTTGCCGTCCGGGGAGGTGCCCGAGAAGAGGATGCCGGCCTTCTTCTCCAGCTCCGAACGGTAGGAGTTGTTCACCTCGTAGCGGTGGCGGTGCCGCTCCTCGACGTACTCCTTGCCGTCGTACACCTCGCGCACGATCGAGCCCTCGGCCAGCTTCGCCGGGTACATGCCCAGGCGCATCGTGCCGCCCATGTCGCCCTCGCCCGCGACGATGTCGAGCTGCTCGGCCATGGTGGAGATGACCGGGTGGGCCGTCGCCGGGTCGAACTCGGTGGAGTTGGCGTCGGCGATACCGGCCAGGTTGCGCGCCGCGTCGATCACGATGCACTGCAGGCCGAGGCAGAGGCCGAGCAGCGGGACCTTGTTCTCGCGGGAGTACCGGATGGCGCCGACCTTGCCGGAGACACCGCGGTCGCCGAAGCCGCCCGGGATGCAGATGGCGTCCACGTCGGACAGCTGCGCCTCGGCGCCGGCGGGGGTCCGGCAGTCGTCGGAGGCGACCCACTTGATCTTCACGCGGGTCTTGTTGGCGAAGCCGCCCGCGCGCAGCGCCTCGGTGACCGAGAGGTAGGCGTCGGGCAGGTCGATGTACTTGCCGACCAGCGCGAGGGTGATCTCGTGGTCCGGGTTGTGGACGCGGTCGAGCAGGTCGTCCCAGGTCGTCCAGTCGACGTCGCGGAACGGCAGGTCGAGGCGGCGGACGGCGTAGGCGTCCAGGCCCTCGGAGTGCACGACCTTGGGGATGTCGTAGATCGACGGCGCGTCGGGGCAGGCCACCACGGCGGCCTCGTCGACGTCGCACATCAGCGAGATCTTGCGCTTGATCGCGGTCGGCACCTCGCGGTCGCAGCGCAGCACGATGGCGTCCGGCTGGATGCCGATGTTGCGCAGGGCGGCGACCGAGTGCTGGGTGGGCTTGGTCTTCAGCTCGCCGGAGGGGCCGATGTAGGGCAGCAGGGAGATGTGCACGACGAAGACGTTGTCCCGGCCGACCTCGTGGCGGACCTGGCGGACGGTCTCCAGGAACGGCAGCGACTCGATGTCGCCGACCGTGCCGCCGACCTCGGTGATGACGACGTCCACGTCGTCGGTGGCCATGCGGCGGATGCGGTGCTTGATCTCGTTGGTGATGTGCGGGATGACCTGCACGGTGTCGCCGAGGTACTCGCCGCGCCGCTCCTTGGCGATCACCGTCGAGTAGACCTGGCCGGTGGTGACGTTGGCGGTCCCGTCGAGGTCGCGGTCCAGGAAGCGCTCGTAGTGGCCGATGTCCAGGTCGGTCTCGGCGCCGTCGTTGGTGACGAACACCTCACCGTGCTGGAACGGGTTCATCGTGCCGGGGTCGACGTTGATGTACGGGTCGAGCTTCTGCATCACGACGCGCAGACCCCGGGCCTTGAGCAGCATTCCCAGGCTGGACGCGGTCAGTCCCTTGCCGAGAGAGGAGGCGACACCCCCGGTGACGAAGATGTGCTTGGTCGTCGAAGATTTGGGCGTCATGGCCAAGAGGAGGCTCCCGTGGTCTCGGTCTGGGGGGTGCGGGGCGGCTGCCGTGCCGGGCTTCGCCGGGGGTGCCGTCGCTGCGGTTCGGGGGTTTCGAGCCCACCGGTCCACGGGCTACCAGGGTAACAGCGCCTCGACCCGAAGGTGCCCGGCCACGCTCCGCGCACGGACCGCCACGTACCCGTACCGCTCACGGGTTTCTCACCCCGTGCTCACTCGTTCGGCGCATGTACGTTGCCCGGAGGGGCACGCAGATCAACTACGTGCGTCGTATCCTGCTCGGACACTCGCTGCCGAGCCCGCCGGCGACACGGCACCACCCCCCGCCCGTAAGCACCGGAAGAACAAGAGCTCGTCAGATCGTCGAGCGATGACGGTCGTTTGCCTCCGGGCACAGCGGCGGTTTTACTTCACAGCTCGACGACGCATTACAACGACCCCTTGACCGCACACAGCGAAAGCCCCGTCATGGGGCTACGTGGCCGTTCGACTGGAGTTGCACGTGGCCGGGCGCATCGAAGACTACGCACTCATCGGAGACATGCAGACCGCCGCCCTGGTCTGCCGGGACGGCACAGTCGACTGGCTGTGCCTGCCCCGCTTCGACTCGCATGCCATCTTCGCCGGTCTGCTCGGCACGGAGGAACACGGTTTCTGGCGGATCGGCCCGGCGCACGCCGCCGACTCCGAGCCGCCGACCGCGGCCCGGCGCTCCTACCGCGGTGACTCGCTGATCCTGGAATCCGAGTGGGACACCCCCCGCGGCACGGTCCGCGTGACGGACTTCATGCCGCCGCGTGACGGGGCACCGCAGCTGATCCGGATCGTGGAGGGCGTCTCGGGCCGGGTGCCGATGCGCTCCGCCCTGCGGATGCGGTTCTCCTACGGGCGGATCGTCCCGTGGGTGCACAAGCACGAGGGCCGCACGGTCGCCGTGGCGGGCCCGGACTCCGTGTGGTTCGACACCTCCGCCGAGACCTACGGCAAGGCCCTGACCACGTACTCCGACTTCACGGTCGCCCCCGGCGACCGGATCGCGTTCACCATCTCGTGGCAGGCCTCGCACCGCCAGCCGCCGCCGCTGCCGGAGCCCGAGCAGTCGCTGGAGGCGACGGAGGACTTCTGGCGCGAGTGGGTCGAGCACTGCACGTACCACGGGCCGTACCGCGAGGCGGTGGTCCGCTCGCTGATCACGCTGAAGGCGCTGACGTACGCGCCCACCGGCGGCATCGTCGCCGCGCCCACGACCTCGCTGCCGGAGGAGATCGGGGGCGTGCGCAACTGGGACTACCGCTACACCTGGCTCCGCGACGCCGCGATCACGCTCTCCTCGCTGCTGCGCACCGGCTACCGCGAGGAGGCCCGCGCCTGGCGCGAGTGGCTGCTGCGCGCGGTCGCCGGCGACCCGGAGAACCTGCAGATCATGTACGGCATCGCCGGTGAGCGCGAGCTCGGCGAGGCGGAGCTGGACTGGCTGCCCGGCTACGAGAACTCGGCGCCCGTCCGGGTCGGCAACGGCGCCGCCCACCAGCTCCAGCTCGATGTGTACGGCGAGGTCACCGAGGCCCTGCACCTGGCCCACATGACCGGCCTGGCCCGCAGCGACTACGCCTCGCTGCTGCAGCTCAAGCTGATCCGCTACCTGGAGGACCACTGGCACGAGCCGGACGAGGGCATCTGGGAGGTGCGCGGCCCGCGCCGCCACTTCGTGCACTCCAAGGTCATGGCCTGGGTCGCCGTCGACCGCACGATCAAGCTGCTGGAGTCCGGTGACGCGGACGGCCCGCTGGAGCGCTGGCGCGAGCTGCGCGACGACATCCACCGGGACGTGTGCGAGAAGGGCTACGACAAGGAGCGCAACACCTTCACACAGTCGTACGGCTCGCAGGAGCTGGACGCCTCGCTGCTGCTGATCCCGCAGATGGGCTTCCTGCCGCCGGACGACAAGCGGGTCATCGGCACCATCGAGGCCATCCAGCGCGAGCTGTCCACGCCGGACGGCTTCATCCTGCGCTACCCGACCTCCGGCGAGGACGCCGGCGTGGACGGCCTGCCCGGCGACGAGGGTGCCTTCCTCGCCTGCTCGTTCTGGATGGCCGACGACCTGGCGATGATCGGCCGGGTCGACGAGGCGCGCAAGCTCTTCGAGCGGCTCCTGGCACTGCGCAACGACCTCGGCCTGCTCGCCGAGGAATGGGACCCCTGCCGTCAGCGGCAGGTCGGCAACTTCCCGCAGGCGTTCAGCCATGTCCCGCTGATCGACACCGCCCTGCGCCTGACGGCCTCGGGGGCCTACGGCGGCTGAGCCCCGCGGCGGGCCCGCGCGAGCGGGCCACGAGGGCCCTGCCCGCCTAGGCTGGAGGCGCATCTGACCCCTTTCGGGAAGGGGGCGGCCATGTCCTCCAAGGCGCACACAGCCCTCGTCGAGCTCCGCGAGGATCTCGACGGCGAGGTGTTCGCCCCGTGGGACCCGGACTACGACGAGGCCCGGTCCGGGTTCGACGCCAGGGCCGACCCGCACCCCGCGGTGATCGCGCGGTGCGCGCACCCGGCCGACGTGGTCCGGGCGGTGCGCTTCGCCCGGGACCTGGACCTCCACGTCGCGGTGCGCGGCGGCGGCCACGGCGTCGGCGGCATGGGCACCGGCGACGCCGGTCTCGTCGTCGACCTGCGCCGGATGCGGGACGTGAGCGTCGACCCCGCGTCCGAGGCGGTCCGCGTCGAGGGCGGAGCCACGACGGGCCGGCTGGACCGGGCGGCCCAGCCGTACGGCCTGGCCACCACCGGCGCCCGGGACTCGGCGACCGGCGTCGCCGGTTTCGTCCTGGGCGGCGGCAGCGGCTGGCTGGAGCGCTCCTGCGGCCTCGCCTGCGACAACCTGCTCGGCGTCGAGCTGGTCACCGCGAGCGGCGCCCGGATCCACGCGAGCGCCGACGACAACGCGGAGCTGTTCTGGGCCCTGCACGGCGGCGGCGGCAACTTCGGCGTCGCCACCGCCCTCACCCTCAAGCTCCACGAGGTGCCGGACTTCTCCCTCGCCCTGCTGCTGTACCTCCCGGAACACGCCCGCGAGGCGATCCGCACCTACCGGGAGGTCATCGGCTGCGGCCCGCCGGAGGCCGGCGGCGCCGTCGTCCTACGGTCGGGCGGCCCGCCGGACGCGTTCGCGGCGCCACCGCTCGCCGGCGAGCCGCTGTGCGGGGTGCTGCTGACCTACGCGGGACGCGAGGAGGACCTGCGCAAACTGGCCCAGCCGCTGCTGGCGCTGCCGCACGTGTCGGCGTCCCTCCGCGCGCTGCCGTACGCCGACGCGCAGCGCCTGTTCGACCAGCCGCCCGGCCTGCGCCACCACTGCTCGGCGGAGTGCCTGTCCGGTGCGCCGGACGACTTCGTGGACGTCTTCTGCGCCCTCGCCGAGTCACTGCCGGGGCCGACGGGCAGCCGGCACCTGCTGTTCCCGCTGGGCGGCGCGGTCGCGGACGCCCCGGCCGACCACCCCGTGCCGTACCGCGACGCGGCCTGGGTCGCGCACCCCTGCGGCAGCTGGGCGGACCCGGCGGACGACGAGCGGTGCGTGGACTGGGTCCGGGAAGCGGGCGCCGCCGTCCGGCCGTGGAGCACCGGGGCGGTCCACCCCGACTTCGTCGGCGACGAGGGAAGGGAGCGCGTGCGGGCCGGGCTCGGTCCGCGCAATCTGTGGCGGCTGGGCGTGGTGAAGCGGCGCTTCGACCCGGACAACGTCTTCCGCTTCAACCACAACATCAAGCCGGTGTAGGCCCGTACGCGCCGCCTGCGGGCCGGTGGCCGTTGCCGTGGCCGCCCGGAGATGTCGTCGCGGCATGCGCGCGGGTAGCGTCCGCTGCATGGACAGCCGATTCGACAGCACGGGCGCCGGCGTCACCGTGCAGCGGGCACTGGAACTGCCCGGCCTGCGCGGTGGCCTCCCGGAGGTGCTCGCCGGCGCGGAGCGGCTGCAGCGGACCGTGCGCTGGGTGCACGCGGGCGAGGTGCCGCACATCGCCTCGCTGCTGAAGGGCGGTGAACTGCTGCTGACCACGGGCTACGGCCTCGGCACCCGCCCCGCGGAGCAGCGCGCGTTCGTCCGCACCCTGGCGGAGCGCGGTATCGCGGCGCTGGTCGTCGAGCTCGGACCGCGCTTCACGCGGCTGCCGTCGGCCCTCGTGGAGACGGCCCGCTCGGCGGGGCTGCCGCTGGTCCAACTGCACCGCGAGGTGCCCTTCGTGACCGTCACGGAGGAGATCCACACCGAGATCGTCAACGGGCACTACGCGCTGCTCCAGCGTGCCGAGGAGGTGCACCGCCGTTGCACGGAGGCCCTGCTGTCCGGCGGTGGCGTCCCGCAGGTCCTGTGCATCCTGGCCGACTTCAGCGGCAACCCGGTCTTCCTGGAGACCACCGACGGTCAGCTCCTGTACGCCGCCGGGGCCGGGCCCGCGGGGGCGGAACCGCTCCAGGTCTGGGAGGGGCTGCGCGGCCGGCACAAGGACGCCCCGCCGGCCGGTTCGGTGCTGGTGGACGTGCCGGGGGGCGGGGCGGGCACGGGCTCGGTGCGGGCGCGGCTGGTGCTGCTGCCGGTGCGCACGCCGCTGGCGCCGGTGCACCGCATCGCCGCCGAGCGGACCGCGGGCGTCCTGGCCGTGGTGCTGATGCAGGCCCGTCAGGAGGAGGAACTGGCCGCACGCGGGCGCGGCGACTTCCTGACCGACCTCGCCGAGAGCCGGATCGCCGCCGGGGACGCTCCGGCGCAGGCGCGGGTGCTGGGTTTCAAGCCCGGCGACGGCCCGCTGCTGCCGGTGGTGATGAGGCTGGGCGACGCGCTGTCCGCCGGTGGAGGCTGGGCGGTGCTGGCCCGCACGGTCCCGGAGGAGCTGGCCGCGGTGGGCGTACCGGTCCTGCTCGGTGTACGGCCGATGGAGGGCCGGGTACTGGTGCTGCTCGGCCTGCGCTCGGAGTCGGAGCGCTCGGCGGTCGCCGACCGGGTCGCGGCGGCTCTGCGGGCCGGTGTGGAGCGGGCGGGAATGCAGCGTCCGGGGGCACAGCCGCCCGTCGTGGTCGTCGGGGTGCCCGGCGGCTGGGCGGCGGCCTCGGCGGGGCTGCGGCACGCGGCGGAGACGGCGACCGCCGCGCAGGGGCTCACGGACCGGCCCTGGTACGACGCCCGGCGCCTGGACATCGACCTGCTGCTGTGGCGGCTGCGCGACCATCCCGGCCTGGCCGCCTTCGTGGAGCGCGCGATCGGGCCGGTCCGGGACCACGACAGCCGGTCCAAGCCGCCGCTGCTGCCGACCCTGGAGACCTATCTCGCGCACGCCGGACGCAAGGCCGAGACGGCCCGCGAACTGCATCTCAACCGGCAGACGCTCTACAACCGCCTCGCCCGCATCGGCGAGTTGCTGGGCACCGACCTCGACGACCCGCAGACGGTGCTGGCGTTGAGCCTCGCGCTGCGCGCCCGCCGGCACACCGGGCAGAACGGCGGCACGGGCTGAGGGGTACCGGTCCCGGTGCCGGCCCTGGTCCCGGTGCCAGGCCCAGTCCCGGCGCCGGGATCGGACGGTTGCGGGGCTCGGGTCAGATCATCGGCCGGGGCTGCGTCAACTCGTCGTACACGCTGAGAACCTGGGCGACCGTCTCGTCCTCGGTCGGCCATGTCGCCGCCTGCCGTACGCCCCGCTCCGCGAGCGACTGCCGCTGCCCGGGATCGTCCAGCAGCCGCACGACGGCGTCGGCGAGCGCCTTCGCGTTCCCGGCGGGGACGAGTTCGGCCGCGTCGCCGACGAGTTCGGGAACGCCTCCGACGGATGTGGCGACCAGCGGCACGCGCGCGTGCAGGGCCTCCTGCGCCAGCACGGATCGCGACTCCGCACGGCTCGGCAGCAGGGCCAGATCGGCGGCGGCGAGCAGTTCGCGCACGTCGTCGCGCCGGCCGATGAGCCGCACGGGCAGCCCTTCGTCCTCGATCCGGCGTTGCAGCTCGGCGCGCAGCGGTCCCTCCCCCGCGACGGCGACCAGCGGCACCGGATCGAGCCCTCGCCAGGCCCGGGCGGCGTCGAGCAGGACGTCGTAGCCGCGCCGGGGGTCGAGGGAGCCGACGGCCATCAGCAACGGGCGCCCGACGGCACCGAGTTCGGCACGGAGCTTGGGGCTCGCGAGGTCGGCCTCGTCGGTCCCGACGGAGGTGCGGCGGCCGGGCAGGGCGACTGCCGCGAGCCGTGCGTCGCGCGCCCCCGCCTTCCGCGCCCGGTCGACGAGACCGGAGGTGGTGCCGAGCACCACGGTGGCCGACCGCACCACCCGGCGTTCCAGCATCCGCAGGAAGTGGGCGCGCGCCCCCTCGGAGTGGGCGCGGTCGTGCCAGGTGACGATCAGCGGGGTGTGCCGTCCGGCGAGCGCGAGCACGGCCCGGAAGGAGGCGTGCAGCCCGTGCGCGTGCACCAGGTCGGCGCCCGTGCAGGCGGCCCGCAGCGCCGCCACCGACCCCGGATCGCTGCTGCGCGGCACGTGGACGTGCTGGGCGCCGGCCCCGCTGAAGTCGTAGGAGCGATCCGCCTCGACGGGGGCGCACACCGTGACCCGCACGCCCCGTGCGACGAGCCCCGCCGCCAGTGAGCGCACATGGGCGCTGCTGCCGGCGTTGCCTCCGCCGAGCACCTGCACGGTGCGCAGCGTCGACCGGCCGGGCGGAGAGTGGCTGCTCGCGGGGATCACGTGGGCCGGGGCTCCTGGGTTCGGCATGGGACGGTCACGGCTGGTCACGACGGTCTCGGAGAGACGTACGGAAGGCGCGGCGGACGGGGTGCACCGCGCGACGTCCTCCGCGTACACGCTCAAGGATGCCAGGACACTGGGCCGTTCCGGCAACGCCGGAGATCACACGCTCCCACACGCCGGGGCAACGCGCCGCCGCGCGTCACTCCCCCGAGTGACCGCCGGTGTGACCCGCCGTACCGCGGCGCGGCCGATGCGCTACCCGTCCGCCCGCGCCGCCGCCAGCAGTTCCTCCGCGTGCGCCCGGGCCGTCTCCGAGTCCTCCTGGCCGGCCAGCATCCGCGACAGCTCCCTGATCCGCTCCTCACCCTCCAGCACCTTCACACCGGACCGGGTCACCGACCCGTCGTTCGTCTTCTCGACCAGCAACTGCCGGTCGGCGAAGGCGGCCACCTGCGGCAGGTGCGTGACGACGACGACCTGGGCGGTCTTCGCCAGCCGGGCCAGCCGCCGCCCGATCTCCACCGCGGCCTTGCCGCCCACACCGGCGTCCACCTCGTCGAAGAGGTACGTCGGCACGGGATCCGTCCCCGCGAAGACAACCTCCACGGCCAGCATCACGCGCGACAGCTCACCGCCGGAGGCGCCCTTGGCGATCGGCCGGGGCGGCGCGCCCGGGTGGGGCGCCAGCAGCAGCTCGACCTCGTCGGCACCCGACGGACCGTACGCGACCGGACGGCCGCCGACCTCGACGCCCTCCGGGTCCTCGGTCTGCCGGATCGCGAACGACACGCGCGCGTGCGGCATGGCGAGCGAGGCCAGCTCCGCCGTCACGGCCGCCGCGAACCGGTCGGCCGCCTCCGTGCGCGCGTCCGTCAGCGCCTGCGCCAGAGCGCCGAGTTCCGCCCGCAGCGCGTCCCGCTCCGCGGTCAGCTCCCCGATCCGCTCGTCGTCGCCGTCGAGTTCGGTGAGCCGGACGGCGCTGCGCTCGGCCCAGGCGAGCACGGTGTCGACGTCCTGGCCGTACTTCCGGGTCAGCGCGGTCAGCGCCGCCCGCCGCTCCTCGACCGCCGCCAGCCGCAGCGGGTCGGCGTCCAGGTCGTCGGCGTACCCGGCGAGTTCGCCCGCCACGTCGCCCAGCAGGATGCCGATCTCCCCGATCCGGTCCGCGAGCGCGGCCAGCGCGGGATCGTGCGACCGTACGGCCTCCAGGGCCCGGTGCGCCCCCGCGACGAGCGTCGACGCGTCGACACCCTCGGGGTCCTCGGGGTTGCCGACGAGCGCGCCGTGCCCGGCCGTGGCGGCCGACGCGAGCGCCTCCGCGTGGCCGAGCCGCTCGGCCTCCTCGGCCAGCTCGGCGTCCTCCCCGGCGCGAGGCTCCACCGCGGCGATCTCGTCGAGCCCGTACCGCAGCATGTCGGCTTCCTGGGCCCGCTCACGCGCGCGCGTGGTGATCTCGTCCAGCTCGACGGAGACCGCCCGCAGCCGCCGGTAGGCCCCGGAGTACTTGTCGAGCGGCCCGGCCACGGCCTCGCCCGCATACCGGTCGAGCGCCTGCCGCTGCCGCGTCAGCTTCAGCAGCCCCTGCTGGTCGGTCTGCCCGTGCACGGCGACCAGCTCGTCGGCGAGCTCGGCCAGCACCCCCACGGGCACCGACCGCCCGCCGACATGCGCCCGGGACCGCCCTTCGGCGGAAACGGTACGGCTGATCAGCAGGGCGCCGTCGTCGAGCTCGGCCCCGGCCTCCTCGGCGCGTACGGCGACCGAGGCGTTCGCGGGCACGGTGATCCGCCCCTCCACGACCGCCTTGTCGGCGCCGATCCGCACGAGCGCCGGGTCCGCCCTGCCGCCGAGCAGCAGCCCCAGGCTGGTGACCACCATGGTCTTGCCCGCACCCGTCTCACCGGTGACGGCGGTGAACCCCGGCGACAGCTCGACGACGGCATCGTCGATGACTCCGAGTGACCGTATCCGCATCTCCTCCAACACGGACACGACCATACGAGGTCCGGCACCCGAAGCGCGACGCCGGTCCCCCTTGTCACTCACGCGAGTGCACCCGGTGAGAGCGCGGGGAACCGGACGCGGCCACGGACGGCTAGTGCGGAGCCCCCCGCCACCCGGAGACCGGCAGCGCGAACTTCGCCACCAGCCGGTCCGTGAACGAGGCGTGGTGCAGCCGGGCGAGGCGCACCGGCACGGCCCCTCGCCGCACCTCCACCCGCGCCCCGGGCGGCAACTCGACCGTCCGCCGGCCGTCGCACCACAGCACCCCCGGGGTGATGTGCGGCAGCACCTCCACCGCGAGCACCGAATCGGGTGACGTCACCAGCGGCTTCGCGAACAGCGCGTGGGCGCTGATCGGCACCATCAGCAGCGCCTCCACCTCGGGCCACACCACGGGCCCACCGGCGGAGAACGCGTACGCGGTCGACCCGGTGGGCGTCGACAGCACGATCCCGTCGCACCCGAACCCGGTCACCGGCCGCCCGTCGATCTCCAGGACGACCTCCAGGAGCTTCTCGGCGCCGGCCTTCTGCACCGCCGCCTCGTTCAGCGCCCAGTCGGTGTGCACGATGTCGCCGTTGCTGTGCACGACGACGTCGACGGTCATCCGCTCCTCGACCTCGTAGGCCCGCGTCACCACCCGGTCGACGACCTTGTCGAGGTCGTCGCGCTCGGCCTCGGCGAGGAACCCGACCCGGCCGAGGTTGACGCCGAGCATCGGCACCCCGGACGCCCGCGCGAACTCCGCGCCCCGCAGCAGCGTCCCGTCACCTCCGAGCACGATGAGCAGCTCGCACCCGTCGAGGCACTGCGGTGTCGCCTCCTTGACCAGCTGCACCTCGTCGGGCAGCGGCAGGTCCGGCGCCTCCGCCTCCAGCACCCGCACGCCTATCCCGGACTGCAGGAGTCCCTTGACCACCAGCTCGGCGCTGCGCACGGCCGCGGGCCGTCCGGTGTGGGCGAGCAGAAAAACAGTACGAGCTCGGTTCTCTGTCAACGCGGCCCCTCCGCAACTGCACGGTCGACGTCGGCCGGGTCCAGTCGGGGAGCCCCGGCCCGAAGCCACAGAAAGTACTCCACGTTCCCCGAGGGCCCGGGCAGCGGGCTGGCCGTCACGCCCTTCACCCCGAGCCCCAGCTCCGCGGCGCGCCCGGCCACACCGCGCACGGCCTCGGCCCGCAGCTGCGGGCTGCGCACCACTCCCCCGCTGCCCAGCCGTTCCTTGCCCACCTCGAACTGCGGCTTGACCATCATCACCAGATCGGCGTCCGGTCGCGCGCAGCGTACGAGGGCGGGCAGGACCAGCCCGAGCGGGATGAAGGACAGATCCCCCACGACAAGATCCACAGGCTCCCCATCGATCGCCTCGAGCGTCAACTCCCGCACGTTCGTACGGTCCTTGACGGTGACGCGTTCATCGCTCTGCAGAGTCCAGGCGAGTTGGCCGTATCCCACGTCCACGGCGACGACGTGCGCGGCCCCCGCCCGCAGCAGGACGTCGGTGAATCCGCCGGTGGAGGCCCCGGCGTCCAGCGCCCGCCGGCCCTCGACGGCAAGCCCCTGCGGCACGAAGACCTCCAGGGCCCCGGCGAGCTTGTGCCCGCCCCGGGAGACGTAGTCGGGATCGCCCTCGTCCACCGTGACGACGATCGCCGCCGCCGTCTCCACCTGGGTGGCCGGCTTGGTCGCGACGGTCTTGCCGACGCTGACCCGCCCGGCGGCGATCAACTGGCCGGCGTGCTCGCGCGAGCGCGCGAGCTTCCGGCGGACCAGTTCCGCGTCCAGACGGCGGCGTGCGACTCCTGCCACGTTCGGTTCAGCTCCCCTGTCGGTACGTCGAAGGGGGCGCCGGAGGTCCCGGGCGGGCGTCGAGCGCGGTGAGCGCGTCACGCAGCCCCCGGTGTACATCCTCGTACACCTCGACATGTCCGTCGGTGTCCAGGTGGTCGGCGTCGGCCAGCCGCTCCAGCAGGGCGTCCACCCCGGCGTCGCCCGTGGGGGTGCGGGGCACGCCGAGCGGGGCGGGCGCGGGGGGCTCGTGATCGGGCAGCGCCCCCTCCTGGGGGGCGTGCGTCGGGGGAACCGCGTCGTTCATGCCCCGACGCTACCTCGTGGCCCTGCGGTACCGTCGACCGCGATGGCCACGATCGAGGAGTGCCGCGCCGCACTCGAGAAGTTCTCCCGGAACCTGCTGGACGCCGAGGGCGACGCCCGCGCGGCCGCCGCCATGGACCGCTCCGTCAGCTGTCACATCACCGACCTGGACATCACCTTCGCGGGCCGCCTCCAGGACGGCTCGATCAAGGTCCGGGAGACCCTCCAGGGACCGCCGCGCGAGAAGGCGGACCTCCGGCTCGCCCTGACCGGCGACGATCTGGTGGCCCTCGTGGACGGCGAACTGCACTTCGCCAGGGCCTGGGGGTCGGGCCGGGTGAAACTGGAGGCGGGCCTGCGGGACCTGTTCCGTCTCAGAAAGCTTCTGTAGCCGCCTCAGGAAGCTTGTGCAGCCCTCCTCAGGAAGCTTGTGCAGCCGGCTTCAGGAAGCTTCTGTAGCCGCGTCAAGAAACTGTGCAGCTGCTTCAGGAAGCTTCTGCGGCCGTGACCTTCCGGACGCCCGCCCGCGCCTTGCGCGCCGCCGGCACCACCAGGGGGGTACCCGTCTCCGGGTCCTCGATGACCTGGCAGCGCAGCCCGAAGACCTCCTCGACCAGCTCCGCGGTGACGATCTCTCCCGGCGGCCCCTCGGCGATCACCGAGCCGTCGCGCAGCGCGACGAGGTGCGTGGCGTAGCGGGCGGCGTGGTTGAGGTCGTGCAGGACGGCGACGAGCGTGCGCCCCTGCTGCTCGTGCAGCTCCGCGCACAGGTCCAGCACATCGATCTGGTGCTGGATGTCCAGATACGTGGTCGGCTCGTCCAGCAGCAGCAGCGGCGTCTGCTGGGCCAGCGCCATCGCGATCCACACCCGCTGCCGCTGGCCACCGGAGAGTTCGTCGACATAGCGATCGGCGAGCTCGGCGACGCCGGTCTGCGCCATGGACTCCCGCACGACCCGTTCGTCCTCGGCCGACCACTGCCGCAGGATGCCCTGGTGCGGATACCGTCCACGGCCCACCAGGTCGCCGACGGTGATCCCGTCGGGCGCGATCGACGACTGGGGCAGCAGACCGAGGGTGCGGGCGACCTTCTTGGCCGGCATCGACTGGATGACCTGGCCGTCGAGCAGCACCCGGCCCTCGCTGGGCCTGAGCATCCGCGACAGCGCGCGCAGCAGCGTCGACTTGCCGCAGGCGTTCGGGCCGACGATCACGGTGAACGAGTTGTCGGGTATCTCCACCGACAGCCGCTCGGCGATGACGCGCTGGTCGTAGGCGAGGGTGACGTTCTCGGCGGACAGGCGGTTCACGGTGCTCCTTCGGACGTTCGGGTGGGCGGGGGCGGATCCGGCGGCGCTCATATCCGCCCCGCCCTGCGCTCGGCGACCAGCAGCCACAGCAGGTAGGCACCACCGAGCACGCCGGTGACCACCCCCACGGGCAGCTGGTCGGCGCCGAAGACGCGCTGCGAGACCCAGTCGGCGGTGACCAGCAGGGCCGCACCCATGCACAGGGACGGCAGCAGGTTCGGACCCGGCGACCGGGTCAGGCGGCGGGCCAGCTGCGGCGCGGTGAGCGCCACGAAGCTGACGGGACCGGCGGCGGCGGTGGCGGCGGCGGTCAGCAGCACCGCGGACACCAGCAGCAGCAGTCGTACCCGCTCGACGCGCACCCCCAGGGAGTACGACACGTCGTCGCCCATCTCCAGCATCCGCAGCCCGCGCGCGTTGGCGAGGACGAGGGGCACGAGGACGGCGCACAGCGCGAGCAGCGGCCAGACCTGCGCCCAGTCACGGCCGCTGAGCGAGCCGGTCATCCAGACCACGGCCCGAGCCGCGTCGACGATGTCGGCCTTGGTCATCAGATAGCCGTTGACGGCGGTGACGACGGCGGAGACACCGATACCGACCAGCACCAGCCGGTATCCGTGGACGCCCTGCTTCCACGCCAGCACGTAGATCGCCAGACCGGTGCCCAGGCCGCCCACCAGCGCGCCCAAGGTGACGGCGCCCGCGTCGCCGGAGAACAGCACGATCACCACGAGCGCGCCCGCCGCCGCTCCCTGCCCGAGGCCGAGTACGTCCGGGCTGCCCAGCGGATTGCGCGAGACGGACTGGAACAGGGCGCCGCCGAGCCCCAGCGAGGCTCCCACCAGCAGCCCCACCAGGACCCGCGGCAGCCGCAGTTCGGTGACGATGAATTCGTGCGCGGGGTCCCCGTCGCCGGCCAGGGTCTTCAGCACGTCGCCCGCCGGGATCGGGAAGTCGCCGGTGCCGATCAGCACCACGCTCGCGGCCAGCGCCGCGAGCAGCAGCAGGACGACGACGGTCAGTGCCCGGACGTCCAGGCGCACGGAGAGCCCGCCCGGCGTCCGTACGGCACGCTGGGCACGGTTGGTGGTCACAGCTGGGCCGTCCTCCGCCGTCGTACGAGATAGATGAAGACCGGGCCGCCGAGGATCGCGGTCACGATGCCGACCTGGATCTCCGCGGGCCGCGCGACGATCCGGCCGAGCACATCGGCACCGAGCAGCAGCACGGGCGACAGGACGGCCGAGTACGGCAGGATCCAACGCAGGTCGGGCCCGGTGAAGGAGCGCACGACGTGCGGCACCATCAGCCCGACGAACACGATCGGCCCGCAGGCGGCGGTCGCCGCCCCGCACAGCACGGTGGCGGCGAGCATCGACAGTGCCCGGGTGCGGTTGAGGTGGGCGCCGAGGGCCTTGGCGGTGTCGTCGCCCATGGCCATCGCGTTGAGCGGGCGGGCGAGCGCGAGCGCGAGAAGCGAACCGACCACCAGGAACGGCAGCACCTGCGTGATCGTGCGGTCGGTCGCCGCGCTCAGCGAACCGACCGTCCAGAAGCGCATCCGGTCCAGCGCCGCGTCGTCCAGGATCATCAGGGCCTGGAGGTAGCCGTAGAGCGCGGCGCTGATCGCCGTACCCGCGAGCGCGAGCCGCACCGGCGTGGCGCCCCGGCTGCCGCCCAGGAACCACACCAGCGCGCCGACCACGGCGGCGCCGAAGAACGCGAACCAGACATAGCCGCCGAGGCTGGTGACACCGAAGAAGGTGATGGCGGTGACGACCGCCGCGGACGCGCCGGCGTTGATGCCCAGCAGTCCGGGGTCGGCCAGCGGGTTGCGGGTGAGCGCCTGGAGCACCGCTCCGGACAGGCCGAGCGCGGCACCCGCCAGCAGCCCGAGCAGCGTCCGGGACAACCTCTCGCCCACCACGACGTCGCCGTAGGTCCCCGAATCCTGGAACAGACCGTGCCAGACCTCCGCGAGGGACAGCTCCTTCGCGCCGACCGCGATGCTCGTCAACGCGACAAGCACCACGATCGCCACGGCGAGGAGCAGGCCAAAGGCGCGTATCGCCCGGCGGGTCGGGGGCGCGGAGACTGCGTCCGCGCGCTGTTCAGGGGGACTCTCGACCAACACGCAGTTAGGTTAGCCTACCCTCGCATCGGATCCAGATCCTGGTCCGCGCCCCGGCACCGCACCGCACCGCACCCGGCGAGGCGGCTACAGCGCCAGCCGGCTCAGCGCCTTCCCCCCGTCCAGCTCGCAAACCCCTTCTCCGGCCGCCGTCCAGGCAGTCGCGCACAGCGCCCGCAACCCGTCGAGGTCGTCCCCCTCCCCGTCCAGTTCCAGCCGCTTCTCCCCGGCCGTCGCCGTCCAGCCACCGCACCGGAAGCCGGCCGCGGCCTCGACGACCTCCGGCTGCCCGGTCAGCATCCCCCGCAGATCCGCGTCGACATACGTCGGCCGGTGCCGTGGGGGCGCCGCCAGCAACTGCGGTCCGTCCGTCACACCGGTCAGCACCAGCAGCGAGTCGACGCCGCCGTTGAACGCGCCCTCGATGTCCGTGTCCAGCCGGTCCCCCACCACCAGCGGCCGCAGCGCGCCGGTCCGCAGGATCGTCTCCCGGTGCATCGGCGGCAGCGGTTTGCCCGCCACCCGCGGCTCCGCGCCGGTCGCGATCCGCACCACCTCCACCGCCGCCCCGTTGCCCGGCGCGATACCGCGCCCACTGGGGATCGTCAGGTCCGTGTTCGACGCGAACCACGGCACCCCGCGCGCGATCGCGTAACAGGCCTCGCCGAACCGGCCCCACGGCAACTCCGGCCCCCCGTAACCCTGTACGACGGCCACCGGATCGTCGTCCGCGGACTCCACCGGCTCGAGTCCCCGCTCCCGCAGCGCGACCCGCAGCCCCTCCCCGCCGACCACCAGCACTCGCGCCCCGGCGGGCACCTCCTCGGCGATCAGCCGCGCGACCGCCTGCGCCGAGGTGATGACGTCTCCGGCCTCGGCCGGTATCCCGAGCTCCGTCAGGTGCTCCGCCACCGCGTCCGGCGTCCGCAGCGCGTTGTTCGTGACGTACGCCAGACGCATACCGCCCGCGCGGGCCGCACGCAGCGAGTCGACCGCGTGCGCGACCGCCACCCCGCCCGTGTACACCACCCCGTCGAGGTCGAGCAGTGCCGTGTCGTACGCCTCGCCCAGCGCCCGCCCGCTGGCATCGGGCCTGGTCCTGACCTGCTGGCTCATTCCGCACCGCTCCTCGGTCAACCGGCTTTCCCCCGATCATGCCGCATGCCACCGACACCCGCGGCACCCGTACGATGCCGAGATGAACCCAGCAGGTCACTCGGAAGCAACGACGCGCCGAGGCCTCGAACTCACCCCGTTCCGAGGCCTTCGCTACGACCCCGACCGGGTCGGCAGCCTGGCGGCCGTGACGTCCCCTCCGTACGACGTCGTCGTCCGCCCCGACGGCGTGCACCACCTGCAGTCCGCGGACCCGCACAACATCGTCCGGCTGATCCTCCCCGAGGCCGCCACCCCCACCGCGCGCAACGCCCAGGCCGCCGCCACGCTGCACCACTGGCTCAGCGAGGGCGTGCTGACCACCGACCCCGAGCCCGGCCTCTACGTCTACGAACAGCACGACGGCGACGGCATGCTCCAGCGCGGCATCATCGGCGCCCTGCGGGTCTCGGACCCCTCCGACGGCGTGGTCCTGCCGCACGAGGACGTGATGCCGCACATCGTCGCCGACCGCGCCGACCTGATGCGCGCCACCTGCGCCAACCTCGAACCCCTGCTGCTGACCTATCGCGGCGACGGCCAGGACTGCGCCGAGGTCGTGGAACGGACCGCGGACAAACCCCCGCTCCTCGCCACGACCACAGAGGACGGCTACCACCACCGGCTCTGGTCCGTCACCGACCCCGACGACGTGGCCCGCGTCCAGTCCGGCCTCGCCGACCAGGTGGCCCTGATCGCCGACGGCCACCACCGCTGGGCTACCTACCGCCGCCTGCGCGCCGAGCACCCCTCGCCCAGCCCCTGGGACTACGGCCTCGTCCTCCTGGTCGACACCGCCCGCTACCCCTTGCGGGTCCGCGCCATCCACCGCCTTCTGCACGGCCTCGCGGTACCCGACGCGCTGAGCGCCCTCGACGGCCATTTCCGCGTGCGCCGCGTGGACGCCCCGCTCCCCGAGGCCCTCACGGCCCTCGCCGAGGCCGCGTCCGAGGGAAACGCCTTCCTGCTCGCCGGTGACGGCACGTTCCACCTGGTCGACCGCCCCGACCCGGACCTGCTCGCCCGCACGGTCCCCACCGACCGCCCCGAGGCGTGGCGCACCCTCGACGCCACGGTCCTGCACGCCACCCTGCTCGACCACATCTGGAACGTCCCCGAGGACTCCCCGGCCCACATCGCCTACATCCACGACACGGCGGCCACGGTCCGCAAGGCGGAACGCCACGGCGCCACGGCTGTCCTGCTGCACCCGGTCCACGAGGACCTCGTGCGCGACCTGGCCCGCCAGGGTGTGACGATGCCCCGCAAGTCGACGTCGTTCGGCCCCAAGCCGGCCTCGGGCCTGGTGCTCCGCACGCTGGACCTCTGACGCGCGGGCGGCGCACACGGCAAGTGGGCGGGACCCCGGATTCAGGTCCCGCCCACTGTCACGTCCGGACGTCAGTCCCGACCGCCGCGCCTGTCTTCCTCGTCGTCCTGGTCGTCCTCATCGAACTCATCGTCGACCTCTGTGAACTCGTCGTCCTCGTCGTCCTCGTCGACCGTGGCGTCGGCGGCGTCGGGGGCCGCGACGGCGTCCTCCGCCCCGGACTCGTCAAGAGCATCGACGAACTCCACACCGTCCAGCTCGGCCAGCCGGTCCGAGGCGTCCGTGCTGCCGTCCCGGTCGGCCTCCACGGCCTTCGCGAACCACTCCCGGGCCTCTTGGACCCGCCCGGCGGCGAGCAGCGCGTCGGCGTAGGCGTAGCGCAGCCGCGCGGTCCACGGCTGGACCGAGCTGGAAGCCAGCTCCGGGCTCTGCAGCGTCACGATGGCCGCGTCGAGCTGGCCCAGGTCACGCCTGGCACCGGCCGCGACGAGCCGCATCTCGACCTGCCCGGGCTTGTCGAGCTTCTGCACCTCGGGCGCACCGGCCATGTCCAGAGCCTTCTCCGGCCGGCCGAGCCCACGCTCGCAGTCGGCCATCACGGGCCACAGCTCCACGCTGCCGGTCATCCGCCGCGCCGCGCGGAACTCCGCCAGCGCCTCCGAGTACTTCTGGTTCGCGTACGCGGCGAAGCCTGCCGCCTCACGCACGGCGGCGACACGCGACGCGAGCCGCAGCGCGACCCGGGAGTAGCCGTAAGCCCCTTCGGGGTCCTCGTCGATCAGCCGCGCGACCATGACGAGGTTCTTGGCGACGTCCTCCGCGAGGGTCTTCGGCAGGCTCTGCAGCTCCTGCCGGACGTCCTTGTCGATCTCGTCGCCGGTGACGTCCTGCGGAATCGGGAGCCGCTTGATCGGCTCACGGTCCCGGTCCCGCTCGTCACGGAACCGGCTGCCGCCGGCACCGCGCCGGTCGTCGCGCCCGCGGAAGCCACCGTCGCGGCCGCCGCGGTCGTCCCGACGAGGACCTCGCGCACCACCGCGGTCGTCGCGCCCACGGAAGCCGCCGCGGTCACCACGGTCGTCCCGGCGACCGAAGCCACCGCGGTCTCCGCCACGGTCTCCGCGATCGTCCCGCCGGAAGCCACGGTCGCGGTCGTCACGACGGTCGTCACGACGCTCGTCGCGCCTGTCGTCACGACGGACGTAGGACCCCCGGTCACCACGGTCGTCCCTGCGGTCGTCGCGCCGGTCATCGCGACGGAAGCCGCCACGGTCGTCACCACGCCGGTCGTCACCACGGCGGTCATCACGACGATCGTCGCGGCGGAACCCACCACGGTCGTCCCTGCGGTCGTCGCGCCTGTCATCCCGGCGGAAGCCGCCACGGTCGTCACCACGCCGGTCATCGGGACGGGACCCAGCACGGTCGTCCCGGCGAAAACCGCCACGGTCATCAGGACGGGACCCACCACGGTCATCCCGACGATCGTCACGGCGGAACCCACCGCGATCGTCACCACGACGGTCGTCGCGGCGGAAGCCACCACGGTCGTCGCCACGACGGTCATCAGGACGGAACCCACCACGGTCGTCACCACGACGGTCATCGCGGCGGAACCCACCGCGATCGTCACCACGTCGATCGTCGCGGCGGAAGCCACCACGGTCGTCGCCACGACGGTCATCAGGACGGAACCCACCACGGTCGTCACCACGACGGTCATCCCGACGATCATCACGGCGGAACCCACCGCGATCGTCACCACGACGGTCGTCACGGCGAACGTAGGAGCCCCGGTCACCGTCACGACGGTCGTCGCGCCGGTCATCGCGACGGAAGCCACCACGGTCGTCACCGCGACGGTCATCGCGGCGGTCGTCCCGACGCTCTCCGCGGTCGTCGCGGCGGAAGGCCGGCCGGTCGCCTCGATCGTCGCGACGGAAGCCGCCGGGCCGGCCGTCGCGTCCATCACGATCGTCACGGCGCGGCCCACGATCGTCGCGCTGGAAGGACGGCCGCGACCCACGCTCACCGTCTCGACGGCCGTAGCCACCACGGTCGTTGTCACGTCGGAAGCCGCCGCGGTCACCTCGGTCGCCTCCGTCACTTCGGCCACCACGGAAGCCGCCGCGGTCGCCGCGTTCCCCACCATCCCGTCGTCGCTGGTCGCGTTCGGGTCGGTCCTCGGGAGAGTTGGTGGACATCGGTGACTCCTGTCTTTCGTACCGCAGTAATTCTCGCGCAGCCGGCAACCCGACGCGCTCCGTAAAAAACAAAAAGGACCCTTGGTCCCAGCTGAACGCTGGGACCAAGGGTCCTTCCAAAGATTGTTCGGCGGCGTCCTACTCTCCCACAGGGTCCCCCCTGCAGTACCATCGGCGCTGTAAGGCTTAGCTTCCGGGTTCGAAATGTAACCGGGCGTTTCCCTCACGCTATGACCACCGAAACCCTAATGGTTTCGAGCGAACAAGCACACTTTTTTGTTATGCGTTCTACTCAAGCCGACAACGGTCGTTGTCTCAGAACTAACACAGTGGACGCGAGCAACTGAGGACAAGCCCTCGGCCTATTAGTACCGGTCAACTCCACACGTTACCGTGCTTCCATATCCGGCCTATCAAC